>NZ_JAUBTG010000005.1:0-181461 GCF_036702395.1 Microcoleus sp. D3_18_C2
GCTCAAAGTAAAAGTGAAAGGGGAGGGACTTGAAGCCTCCCATGTCTATAAATGACTATACTTTTACCAGCTATGAGAAGGTACAACAACTAACGTGATCAAAAAAAGTTTAACGATCGGCATCATCGCGCTGTTGCTGTTAAGCGTGCCGCTAACGGACAATGCCTTAGCTCAAGATGCTGCTGGTACTGCTGCGGTGGTGCCAAATCCGATCGACACCGGCGATACGGCCTGGATGTTGGTTTCCTCAGCACTGGTATTGCTGATGACACCAGGGCTGGCGTTTTTCTACGGGGGACTGGTGCGATCGCGCAACGTCCTCAACACCATGATGATGAGCTTAATCATGATGGGACTGATCGGCGTCACATGGACGCTGTGGGGCTACAGTTTGGCCTTTGATGTCACCGCCAGCAACCTCGATGCTAAAGGGTTTGGGCAAGGGATCGAAAGCTTCATCGGCGGCTTCGACTGGATGTTCTTGAACAACGTCACGGCGGACACACCAGATCCGATCGGCTATGCACCGAGAATACCCCACCAAGTCTTCATGGTGTACCAGATGATGTTCGCCATCATAACTCCAGCCTTGATTTCCGGGGCGATCGTCGAACGGGTAACATTTAAAACCTATTTCTGGTTCGTGCTGCTGTGGTCTACCTTTATCTACTCTCCTTTAGCTCACTGGGTTTGGGGTAGAGGCTGGCTGGAGGCGATCGGAGTTTTAGACTTTGCCGGCGGCACAGTCGTGCACATCAGTTGCGGTGTTTCTGCAGTTGTCGCAGCTTGGGTAATCGGGCCCCGCAAAGACCACTTGAAGAAACCCCACACCCCCCACAACGTACCCTACGTCTTGTTGGGAATTGGGATGCTGTGGTTTGGCTGGTTTGGCTTCAACGGCGGTAGCGCTTTGGGAGCTGGTTCTTTAGCAACAGTGGCTTTTGTCACCACCATGATTTCTGCAGCAGTCGGCGGTTTAACTTGGACAATTGTCGAATGGGTGCTCAGAGGCAAACCGACAGCAGTGGGAATTGCTAGCGGTTTCCTCGCGGGATTGGTCGGCATCACACCTGCCGCTGGATTCGTGCTGCCAGTAGGAGCGCTTTTGATCGGATCGATCACTTCGGTTTGTTGCTTCTTTGCCATTAGCTGGCGCGCTAAGCTTGGATTTGATGACTCTTTGGATACCTACCCGCTTCACGGCGTCGGCGGAACTGTGGGCGTTATTCTGACGGGCGTATTTGCCACTAAAGCGGTTAACTTTGCCGGAAATGACGGGCTGTTTGCCGGGAATCCGGGGCAAATCGGCACCCAGTTGATAGGCGTTCTAGCTACTTACGTGTTTGCGGGTGTCGGCACTTTTGCGATCCTGAAAATTTTGGAACAGTTTATGGAACTGCGAGTGCCGTCATCTGCTGAAGACAAAGGTTTGGATATTGACTTGCACGGGGAAGAAGCTTACGGTGAGGATTTTGGCGGCGGTTTCAGTTCGTTTGAATCGAGTTCTCCTTTTGCGCCGAAGAAGATTTGAAGCTGATTATTTGAATAAGTTCGATCGTGTAGAGATGCAGGTATCTGGGTCTCTACGCTTTTTTTTAAGTTTTTTTTAACGAGCCGCGAAGGCGCGTTCATTCTTTCTTGGCTCTCAATTCAATGTGTCGATCGTATAAATAGCATATGCCCTGTTTGCTACTGAGCCAATAAGTCCGATCGCACCCCAGGCATTCTAAAATCAAAGGTAATTAACCTAGATTTCAACTCGATACCGCATGGATACTAAAGCTTTTAAACGATCGCTCCAACAGTCGGAAAACTACCACCGCAAGGGTTTCGGACACGAAGCTGAGGTAGCTGGGGTAATGCAGACGGCTTATCAAAGCAGTCTGATCCAGCAAATTCGCGACAATAATTACAGACTGGAACGTGGGGCTGTCACGATCCGGCTAGCTGAGGCTTTTGGCTTTTGCTGGGGGGTGGAACGCGCTGTAGCTATTGCTTACGAGACTCGCCAGCATTTCCCAACCGAACGGATTTGGATTACTAATGAGATTATTCATAATCCGTCTGTCAATCAGCATTTGCGCGATATGGAAGTTGGTTTTATTGCTGTGGAAAAGGGGCAGAAAGATTTTTCGGTTGTCGATATCGGCGATGTGGTAATTTTACCTGCTTTTGGGGCCAGCGTCCAAGAAATGCAGTTGCTTAATGATAAGGGCTGCAAGATTGTTGATACTACTTGTCCTTGGGTTTCTAAGGTTTGGAATACTGTTGAAAAGCACAAAAAAAAGGATTACACTTCGATTATTCACGGTCAGTACAAGCATGAGGAAACTGTTGCTACGAGTTCTTTTGCTGATAAGTATTTGATTGTGTTGAATTGGCAAGAAGCTGAATATGTCAGCAATTATATCTTGCATGGGGGCGATCGCGCTGAGTTTCTTACTAAGTTTAGTAAGGCTTATTCTGCTGGTTTTGACCCGGATCTGGATTTAGAAAGGGTAGGAATTGCTAACCAAACTACTATGCTCAAAACTGAGACAGAGAATATTGGCAAGTTGTTTGAAAAAACAATGATGCGGAAGTTCGGACCGGAGAATTTGAGCGAGCATTTTCTGAGTTTTAATACTATCTGCGATGCGACTCAGGAACGGCAAGATGCTATGTTGAGTTTGGTTGAGGAAAAGTTGGATTTGATGCTGGTGATTGGGGGTTTTAATTCTTCTAATACTACGCATTTACAGGAAATTGCGATCGACAAAACTGTTCCTTCTTTTCACATTGATTGTGCGGAGCGCATTTTACCGGGAAATCGGATCGAACACAAGCCTTTGGGGGGAGATTTGGTCGTAACTGAAGGTTGGCTACCGGATGGTAAAATTGTAGTGGGCGTGACTTCGGGTGCTTCTACGCCTGATAAGGTTGTTGAAGATGCGATCGATCGCATTTTCGCGATGAAAGCGGCTGCGATTGTGTAATTATATTGTTTCGGGTGCGATTCGTTTAGCCGAGTGCGACCTGATAAGGTTGTTTAGTATGGGAAGCCCACTTCCCTACCGGATTCACACCCGCTACTCCCACGTAAAAAACTTCATTTGAAGTCCGGTCATGCCTCAAGTAAGCAGTCAACAACCCGGTACCGATCGGAGTGTGCGATTCGTTTAACCTAAAGTAAGTTAAAAAGCTTGCGAGACGGTTAGCCCAGTTGATGAGACTGGTGACAACTGGTTACATTTGAAGGTGAACCGCCATGCGGTAAGTCCTTCCCTCCAAGTGCAGGAGTGAAAGCATATCCCCTAGTTTACCGGGTGGCAACCAATAGGCTAAAGCGGGGTAGCCCTGTCAAGGTGTTCTTTATTCAGGCATTCTTGGTGAATCTTGAACGGCAACGGTCGCTGGCGACAAGCTTGGCAACCTTACGAATAAACTTAGATCGGCGACTGTTGCCGTTCTCTTCGATTTGCGGGTATCGGTATAATGGTTGAAACCTTGTAGGACTAGCATACAAGCTATTGGCTCACCCCATCTTGCAGTATTTAGGAGAAACTGCTGCCTCTATGACTGATGTGATGCAATTTCTGGGAGATAGTCCACCAAAGTTACTAGCTAATTATCAAATCAGAATCATTGATGGCAACTGTTTAGCTGCGGGGTAGTAATAAATATGTAGTGATTAGATATTTATTGGCTCAAAACATAGTTGTAATGATGGATAAAATACCAAATAGCACCAATATGGTTTTCTAACTTTTTAGAAAATGAAAGAGTTTTTCTTACTAGACGAGAAACACGTTGGCGCAAAGTAGTATTAAATCTTTCAATGTGATTAGTTTTTCCACTGTCTTTCCCAACTGGCTGATGGCGTAGCGAAGGAAAAATACAAGCATATGCAGCCCAAAAATCTGTATAGCAAACAGCACATTGTCGATATACAGAAGGTAGAGAATTCCATAATTGTTTGGATCCTTCTTCGCTACGATCACCAATATAAACACCAATAATTTCTCTGGTCTCTCTATCCATTGCGGCGCCACACCCATTGCTTATTTTCTTGGCAATCTACAAATGGCCACAGTTCATCACATTCAACATTCAATCTGACTTTTTTTAGGTTTAACCTTTACTCTGCGTTCGAGTGAGGCATATTTATTATTTACGTAATCCTGTAACCATTTTTGAGAAACACCCGTGCTTCTAGCTATACCAGCCAAAGAAATCTTCTCCAAAAGAAGTCGATCGATTAAATGTTTTGTTGCTGAGCTAATTACCATGAAAATGTGGAATCCTCGATTCACGCGAGGAGTCATCCCACACTAATCGAAGCGACAAGCGTGTGGGGATTCCCGTCTGACTAGCTAAACTCCAAGGGGTAATATATACTTGGATGCGAACCTGCTAACCTGAAATTTTTAATTTTAGATATCAAAGAACTGACTGATGGATTTAGACCAACAGATTCAAGCATTGATCGAAAAAGCTCCGCCCGACGGTTCGACGCCACAAATCTTAAAGGCGATCGCCCCGGCCCTGGTGTTAATTGCCCAACAGCTACAGCACCTTGAATACTCGATCCTGCAAGCGGTAGACCAAAGTTGGGCGATCGTGGTTTTGAGCAATCTCAAGCAACCGGGACGGGAGAAGAGGGTGATTTATGCTTGGAGCAGTATTAAAGATGCGTCGCAGGCTGCTGCTGCTGGGGGCGATCGCCTCAGACCGGTGCTTTTGCCTGTCACTCACATTTTATTTCAGATGATAGCTCTCGAAGGTCTTGACAGCATTGTTTTTTTTGAAAGTCCCGGAAATCAGGAAGTCGGGACGGAAATCCCTCGCGAGCAAGTACAGAGTTTAATTAACGTTTACTTGCAACAGTATCGATCGGCTCCACCGCCGGATCTTGCCTAAACAAATCTATTTTCTATTGATTGGTAACAGGGCATTAGGCATGGGGAATTCCCCATTACCAATTCCCCATTACCAATAAAGTGTAACTTTTTCACCTCTAATAAAGTCTACTCAAAACGTACTCAGCCAAATCAATCAAAGCTTGACGGGACTCTGAATGGGGCAGCGCAGCTAAGTATTCGACTGCTTTCTGTGCGTGGTTTGTGGCTAGTTCTCGCGATCGCTCTATGCCTCTAGAATCTTCTACCAGTGCCAGGGCCTGCTCTATATCTCCTTCTTGGGCAAATTCGCGTTCTATGAGAACTTCCAAGTAAGGTTTTTCTTCTAGGGCAAATAGTGCGGGTGCTGTCAGATTACCGCTTCTGAGATCCGAGCCTGCAGGTTTCCCCAAAGTTTCCGTTGAAGCGGTGAAATCTAATATATCATCTACTATTTGGAATGCCAAACCAATGTTGCGACCGTAGTTGTACAAATCGTCTGCTATGGACGCTGAAACCTCGCTCAAACAGCCCGCTGCTTTGGAACTGTTGGCAATTAAAGACGCTGTTTTGTAATAACTTTTTTCGAGGTACGCTTCGATCGACAAGCTGGTGTCAAATCCATTGAGTCCCTGTTGAATTTCCCCCTCAGCTAAATCCATAATCACTTCTGAAAGCAGTTTGACTACTGGCAGGTTGTCGAGATTTGCCAAATGCCAGGAAGATTGAGCAAACAGAAAGTCTCCCGCCAATACTGCCACTCGGTTGTTAAACCGACTGTGAACCGTCGGCACTCCTCGCCGCAGATCCGACTCGTCCACCACGTCGTCGTGCACGAGACTAGCTGTGTGGATCATTTCCGTGATTTCAGCGAGGCGGCGGTGTTTTTCTGTGATTTCCCGATCGGGCATAGTCGCCTTGGCCATCAACAGAACGATCGCGGGTCTCACTCGTTTTCCCTTTGTGCCGAATAAGTATTCTGCAGCCGCGTACAAGATGGGATGACGGGCACCCACTAACTGTTTTAAGTTTTCTGTCAACAGTCGCAGGTCTTCTTCAACCGAGGAAAATAGGAGAGTGCTAGAGATCATGGATACGCCGACTCAAGCCGTAAAGTAACAAAATTTTACATATCATATCTTTATTTTAAGGTAATTCTCTGCAATAGAAAAGAAAAATCTAGGATATCTGCAGTTATTTGTCATCTACCACCCGATGGGAGTCACCCGTCTGCCAGAGGCGAGTAGCCGGCTGCCAGAGGGGTTGCCCCTATTGTATCGAATTGTTAAGGACCTTGCCAAAAATTCTCTAAATCCCAGAAACCCTGTGTTATTATGGGTATTAAGGATTTAAACAATTCTATACATTAAGTACAGCCAGACGGGCAGGTAGCTATTAGGTGCCTGTAAAAGTTTCGTAGAGCCAGCCTTGTTAGTCGATCGCAGCCAAAATTTCTGGTACAGATTTTTAGTTCCTCGCGGCTAAAAGTTTTCAGAAGTTAAGAGTAGCGCATCTTATGTGCACGGTAGCTCAAAGCAGCTAAAGTGGATGGTTTTAGGCTGTTTAAGCATCTGTAAAGCAGTAAATCATTGTTGATGACCGGGAACGCCTAAATGTTCCCGCAGGCTTGATATGGAAAAACAGCCTTCAGAACCAAGGCATGGTCTTGCGTGCTGACTTAATGTAGTAGGTCTTGAACTTGTCCTGCTCCTCCTCGTCCTTGACTTTTGGTTCTAATTATGATTTATCGCGATATTCCTCTAATTATTCCCATTCTGGCCGCCGGCTATGTAATGACTATTTATGTAGTGCTGATGTTGGCCCAACGCAGCGCTAAAATAACTCGATTGGGCGAGTAGTGCACTGCTGGGCAGCCGAAGTCGGCAGCAGCGCCCTCGCTTCACCCTTGAGAATTCGGAATACTCAATAATAACCCTGCCTTGAATGCTTGCGCGCAAAGGCAGGGTTATTATTTACAATTGCGGACACCCTGATTTTCTGGGCTGCTAGTTCCTGCAACACATAGCTACAGTTATCGATGTTCAATGCCAACAGCCTCTGAGGCAGGATATTATAAGTAGCAGCTTGTATCGCTCACGACAAGTTTCATGTCAGGGAAACTCTGCCAATGTTCCGAGAAAGCTATTAATTTTTTGTCAAAAACGCTGATTTTGAAGTTGTCTGCTATGAGGAAAAACTCGCAATATTCCTATTTTTCAGGACAAGAACTTACAAAAATAAAACACGAAATTTCTGAATCGAGCATCCGGCTTGCTCAACATAAGGAATCCATAAATTTGCACTGCAATTACATATTTCATCAAAGGGTGCTTAAGCTGTTGTGCATTTAATTTGTATGTTGAGGGCGGGCAGGATGCCCAACCCCTACTCCCCACAAGAGGAAAAATTTATTTTACTATGCAATTTAAATGCGGATTAGCTTAACTTGCTGAGTCAGTCAGATAGTCTCTGCCATTTATTCACAGCTTGCCAAGAAGATCATCTGGTACACAGAGAGCCACAAAAGTAATTTTTAATTTCAAAAATATTCTCGATATAACTGTATGGTAGAAAAGTAATTGCTACTATTAATAACCCCTTAAAAATTCATTAATTTTTGATTAAAAGACTACAACACCGAGTAGAAATTGTCAGAGAATCTTAAGCTACACTGCCTAAATAGTTGTGTAATCCAGACGAACTAAAACAATTTTCGATAAATCTGATGCACAATGGTTTACAAGCGATAGATAATTGCCTAATTTTAAAATTAGAGGTGAGAGAAGAAAATCAGAGCCGGCGCTCGTCAGTGGCAACTGAATTACTTGGTAATTTTGCCACGAATATGTGACCCGTTGTTTACCACAAAACCCGCCGACGAAGGCAGCGGGTTGGGACTGGAGATTGTTAAAAAAAGTGTGGAAAAACATTTGGCTAAAATAGAAGTAACATCAGTTATCGGCCAAAGGACGTGTATCGTGCCAATTCATATCGCCGTTTAGCGCGATCGCACTAAAAATCATACCAATGCGGGACTAAAATGCAACTTTAGACCGATGTCAATTCTCTATTGCTGTGAGGATACCGCGACTGTAAAATCTGAAATCTAAAATGGTATTAAGTGGCGGTTTCCCCTGCATCTATCCCCCTTGATTTGCCCATGTCACCAACAGTTTCTGATACTCAAAGCTTGCTAGAACAGGCGATCGACCCCAAACCGCCGGTGCTGCCTCCAGACACACCCTTGAAAGTCGCAATTGCTGCCATGACTCAGGCGAGTGCCAGTTGTATTTTAATCGCGTTTGAGCAGAAATTGCTCGGAATTTTTACAGAACGTGATGTTGTGAAAATAACTGCTAGCGAAATACCGCTAGCAGGGGTGGCAATTTCTGAGGTGATGACTGAAAACCCGATCGCCCTGAACCTCGATCAAGGGGGAAATATCTTCAAAGTATTGAGCATATTGCGATCGAAAAGAATCCGTCATTTACCCCTCCTAGACGAAGGTGGCAAGTTACTAGGCGCTATCACCTGCGAAAGCATCCGTCAAATCCTCAAACCGGCCGACTTGCTAAAAATGTGGCGCGCCGAAGAAATTATGACCACACAAGTAATAGTTACCTCAAGCAGCGCTTCAGTTTTAGAAGTCGTAAAACAGATGAGAACCCAGCGAAAAAGCTGCATAGTCATTTGCACTGACAGCGACAACAAAAATCAGAAACCTGTGGGCATAATTACAGAACGCGATATTGTTAAATTCCAAGCTTCGGGGCTAGATTTCGCACGTACTCCCGTCACCGCCGCGATGAGTTTTCCGCTGATACCGTTGCAGGTAAAAGCCACCTTGTGGCAGGCTCACCAGTTAATGCAGCAGCACGGCATCCGGCGCTTGGTGGTGGTGGACGAGGAAGGATATTTAGCCGGAATTGTGACTGAAATTAGCCTGCTGCAGGCCTTAGATCCGGTAGAAATGCACGCAAATGTCGAGCTTTTGCAGGAAACAGTCGCCGACAAAATTCAGGAGTTGAACAAAATGAACGAAGAATTGCAAAAAGAAGCGTTGCGGAGAACTGAAGTCGAGGAAAAATTGCGACTCTTAAATGATAATTTGGAAGAACAAATCAAACAGCGAACTTTAGAATTAATTAATGCCAACAGTCAGTTAAAAAAGGAAATACAAGACCGCACCACCGCTGAATCTGAAGTTCGCCGCCTCAACACCGAACTCGAACAGCGGGTTCTAGATCGCACAGTTCAACTAGCAGCCAGTAACGAAGAATTGCAGCAACAAATTAGCGGTAGAAAATTGCTCGAAGAAAAATTGCACTTTTCTGAAAGGAAAGTACGCGCCGTTTTTGAAGCGATGACAGACATCGTTCTCGTGCTAGATAGTCAGCGGAACATTGAAATTTTGCCAACGAATGTGGCAGCGATTTCTGAGTCTGATTTCGATATAGTCAGCTTGACTATAGAACATTTTCTTGACGATGACAACCCGGATGATTGGTGGGTCTTAGTCCAGCAAGTCTTAGAAACACAACAACCTATCAATTTTGACTACAGCTTAACATTTTGCGATCGCGCAATTTGGTTTTCTGCCTGCATTTCTCTGTTCTCAAAAGATGCAGTTATTTGGGTTGCCCGCAACATTAACGCCCGCAAAATAGCAGAGTCAGCGCTGTGCCAAAAAAATGCAGAGTTATCTCATACCTTAGAAGAACTGAAGCGGACTCAAAAAGAACTTATTCAATCAGAAAAAATGGCAGCCCTCGGACAGTTAATTGCCGGAGTTGCTCATGAAATCAATTCTCCTTTAGGGGCGATTCGCTCTTCTGTGCAGAACATCGCCGACTTCTGGACGGAACAGTTGCAGCAGTTGCCGATATTTTTTCAACAACTATCCCCGGAAAGGCGACAGGATTTCTTTGCTTTACTACACAAGTCCAGCCAAGAAACAGATACATTATCTAGTAAAGAAAAACGTCAGTTAAAAAAACTTTTGCAGGGTAAATTAGAATCAGAAAACATTGACGACGCCGCTAGTCTTGCCTGTACTTTATTAGATATCGGTATCGGCAATAATTTAGAACCTTTTTTACCTTTGTTGAAAGACAGCCAAAGTCGAAACATTGTACAAATCGCCTACCAATTTGCTACGGTACTAAAAAGTACCAAAAATATTGCTACTGCCACGGATAGGGCAGCTAAAATCGTTTTTGCTTTGAAAAGCTACTCTCGTTACGACCAGTCGGGTTCTAAAGTAATCGCTAATATTACCGACGGTATTGATACTGTTTTAACGCTTTACCAGTACCAAATCAAACACGGTGTGGAAGTAGTCAGAAACTATGGTACTAATTTGCCCTCTGTGCTATGCTATCCTGATGAACTCAGTCAAGTTTGGACAAATTTAGTTCACAATGCTTTACAAGCGATGGGTAACAAAGGCGTGTTAAAAATTGATGTCAAACACCAAGCGAATGCAATATCAGTCAGTATTACCGACAGTGGCCCCGGCATTCCCCCAGAAATTATGCCGAGAATTTTTGAGCCGTTTTTTACAACTAAACCTCCAGGGGAAGGCAGTGGGTTGGGATTAGATATAGTTCAAAAAATTCTGGAGAAACATCAAGGTGGACTGCAAGTAGAAAGCGTGCCTGGTCAAACAAAATTTACTATATCCTTGCCCATAGGAATCCCTTGATAGCAATAAAAAAAACCGGGAAATTACCCAATTTTACAATTTTAATATAAGTAAAGTTTTATGTCTAAACCAGTAATTTTGTGCGTTGACGATGAAGTTGTGGTCTTAAATAGTTTGAAAATTCAACTTAAAAAAGAATTTGGGGATGCTTACCTCTATGAAGTAGCAGAAAATGCAGATGAAGCTCTGGAAATTATGGAGGAAATTCAAAAAGAAGATGAAAGTGATATTTTAGTCATAGTATCTGACTGGTTAATGCCAGGGATTAAAGGAGATGATTTTTTGATTATGGTTCACCAAAAATATCCTAAAATTGTGAAAGTTATGCTGACCGGGCAAGCAGACGAAGTAGCAATATCACGGGTGAAAGAGCAAGCAAACTTGCACCGTTGTTTGTACAAGCCGTGGGAGCGCCAAGAATTAGTAGAAACTATAAAATCTGGTTTGACAAAAATATGAACAATAAACCTGTGATTATTTGTGTGGATGACGAACCGATAATTCTGGAAAGTTTGAAAATTGAGTTAAAAAAAACCCTGGGGGAAGAACACTTATTAGAAACCGCTGAAGGTGGCGAAGATGCTTTAGAGTTAATCGAGGAATTACTGGCAGAGGGCTGCGAAATAGTAGCAGTAATTTCCGACTATCTGATGCCGAATATCAAAGGGGACGAATTGCTGAAGCAGAT
This sequence comes from Microcoleus sp. D3_18_C2, assembly GCF_036702395.1. Classification (NCBI taxonomy): domain Bacteria; kingdom Bacillati; phylum Cyanobacteriota; class Cyanophyceae; order Oscillatoriales; family Microcoleaceae; genus Microcoleus; species Microcoleus sp. D3_18_C2. The sequence continues at coordinate 11,270 of NZ_JAUBTG010000005.1, forward strand.
TCACCGAATTTTGCCAAAGACTATCAAAATTATGCTGACGGGGCAAGCAGACTTAGAAGCCGTGGCGAATACTATTAAATATGCTAAATTGTACCGATACATATCGAAACCTTGGCAGTCGGAAGATTTGAAGTTGACGGTAAAAGAAGCGATTAACAGCTATTTTAGGGAGAAGCAATTAGCGCAACAAAATGCTCAGCTCCAAAAGCTAAATCAAGAACTGGAAACTTTAGTCGAGGAGCGGACTGCACAACTGCGCTTGTCTGAGGAAAAGTTTGCTAAAGCTTTTCGTTCTTCTCCCAACCCGATTACTATTACCAGATTTAATGACGGTCGTTATTTAGAAATTAATGAGGCTTTTTGTCAGACTATTGGTTATTCTGCTGCAGAAATTATCGATCGCACGGCGCTTGAGTTGAATCTTTGGGAAAATATACAAGCCCGCGCCGAGTTGTTTAAACTGTTAGATGAAAAACAAATTATTCTGAATTACGAATTTAATTTTCGCACTAAAACAGGGGAAGTTAGAACGGGGCTGCTGTCAGCAGAAATCATTGAAATTCATGGGGAAACCTGCGTAATTTCTGTGATTCAAGATATTAGCGATCGCAAATTAGCGGAAGAAAAACTCCGAGCTATAGCGGCTTCTTTAGCAGCAGCGCAAAGAATCGCCCGTGTCGGTAATTGGGAATGCGATTTATCGGCCAACACAACTACTTGGTCGGAAGAATTATCTCGGATTTTTGGGATCGCTCCAACCGAGCCTGCGCCAACACTAACTGAGTTTTTGCAATACGTGCATCCCGACGATCGACAAAAGTGGCAAACAACGATCGACACTGCTATTGCTAGCGGGCAATCTTACACTTTGGAATATCGAATTCTGCGCCCGGAACAGAAAATTGTTGCGGATAATTCTCCGTCACAAATAAGTGAAGCCGGCTTCATCCGCTACATCGAAGCCAGAGGAGAAGTAGTTGTCAACCAACAAGGGCAAGTGACAAAACTATTCACAACTTTGATGGACATTACTCCACGCAAGCTAGCAGAAATAGCCCTTGCAGAGAGCGAAGAAAAATACCGTCATTTAGTTGAGACTTCCCAAGATATTATCTGGTCTTGCAATGCTCAAGGACACATTACTTTTGTCAACCAAGCAGTTAAACAAATATACGGTTACGAGCCTGAAGAAATGCTCGGCTGTTCTTTTAGCGATTTCTTGGCTCCCGGAGAAATAGACTGGAAATGGGAACTTCAGCAGCGCTTGCTGACGGGAAAAACTGTGTTTCAGTACGAAAATATAGTATTAGGAAAAGACGGTAGAAAGATTGATGTAAATACCAAGGCGATCGCGCGCATGGACGCTGAAGGCAACATCATCGGCACAACAGGCACTGCTAGCGATATTACCGAACGCAAACAAGCTGAAATAGTCCTGCAAAAAGCCAAAGAAGAAGCCGACAGAGCGAACAGGGCAAAAAGCGAATTTCTCTCGAATATGAGCCACGAATTGCGAACTCCCCTCAACGCAATTCTCGGTTTCAGCCAACTGCTTGCCCGCGACCCAGACCTCGATGCAGACCAACAGCAATACTTAGGAATTATTACCCAGAGCGGGGAACATTTGCTTGTTCTGATTAACAATATTCTGCAAATGTCAAAAATTGAAGTCGGGCTGGTGACACTTAATAATAGCACCTTCGACTTACACAAAATGCTAAAAAATACTGAAAATATGCTGAAGCTGCAAGCCGAAAAAAAAGGGTTGCAGTTAATTTTTGATTGTTCACCAGCTCTCCCTCAATATATAGAAACTGACGAAAGCAAGTTGCGACAAGTCTTGATAAATGTAGTCGGAAATGCTATTAAGTTCACGGCAGAAGGTGGTGTCAACTTGAGAATCAAACATGAGTTGTTAAAAACTAAAAACGAGGGAGAGATTCAACCAATTGACAGTTGCTGTTTGCTATTTGAAGTGGAAGACACTGGTGCTGGAATTTCGGCGGAAGAAATGGAGAATTTGTTTAAACCTTTCGCGCAAACAGAGAGCGGGAAAAAAGCTCAAGAAGGAACCGGTTTGGGCTTGCCAATCAGCCAGCAGTTCGTTAAGTTAATGGGAGGGAAGATGACGGTAACAAGCACCCTCGGTCGCGGCAGCATTTTTAGATTTGATGTTAAAGTTTCGCTCCCTAATGCAGTGGAAATTCAGGTGGCTCAAACAGCTCGCCGAGTGGTGGGCCTGGAACCCGGACAGCCAGAATACCGGATTTTAGCTGTTGACGATCGCCTGGAAAGCCGCTTGCTGTTGGTTAGAATGCTGACATCCCTTGGCTTTGCGGTGCAGGAAGCTGAAAATGGGGTTCAAGCTGTGGAAATGTGGTCGAGTTGGGAACCTCATTTGATTTGGATGGATATGCGGATGCCGGTGATGGACGGTTACGAAGCTACTAAACAGATTAAAGCGCATTTGAAAGGTCAAGCAACGGTGATTATTGCTCTGACTGCAAGTGCTTTTGATGAGGAGCGATCGCTGATTTTGTCTGCTGGTTGCGATGATTTTGTAGCGAAGCCTTTTCGGGAGCAAGTGATTCTGGAAAAGATGGCTAAGTATCTGGGAGTCCGCTATGTTTACGATCGAGAAGCTTCGCTAAGTTCTGATGCTGCGGTGTCCGGCGAGGTTTCCAGGGTAAGTGAAACGGCTGATTTGGCTTTTACGCTGAATACTTCATTTTTGGAAGCTATGCCTGCGGAATGGGTTGATGAATTGTATTCTGCGGCGGATGCGGTTGATAACGAGGAGATTTTTCGGCTGTTGTTGTCGATTCCTCCTATTAATGCTAGTTTCGGCAACGCGATCGCCGATTTGGCGAATAACTTCCGGTGCGATCGGATTATCGATTTGATTGAGGAGTTTAGAAATTGTTGAAGGATGAAAGAAGAAGGGATAATAGTGGCAGGTTCAGGATTATTGATTGTGTAGGTCGATCGCCTATTTGTAAACTCGCCTGCGGGCGATCGACTAATTTACTTGTAGCCAAGCTCCACACCCTGCCAATCATCAGTCCTTCCCAATTCTTTAATCTCCAATATCTAATCTCAAATCTTAACTAGGATAAGTTCTGTAAATATAAAAGGAGTTGATTGAGGAGGGAGTGCTATAATGACTATTTAACCACTATTGATAATTCCCACAAATTTTAAATTAACAAAAAATAGCGATCGATGATCAAAAATCAAATAGAAGAAAATAAAGGCAACATATTAATTGTTGACGATACTCCAGAAAATTTGCAAGTTTTATCAGCAACGCTGTCCGATAGGGGCTACAAAGTCCGCGGCGTAATTAACGGCAAAATGGCAATCAGGGCCGCGCGCTCTGGTTGTCCCGATTTGATTTTGCTCGACATCAAAATGCCGGAAATGGACGGCTACGAAGTCTGCACCCAGCTCAAGGAAGATCCGAAGACATCCGAAATTCCTGTGATTTTTATCAGCGCTTTAGATGAAGTATTGGACAAACTAACCGCCTTTCAAGTGGGAGGGGTTGATTATGTCACAAAACCGTTTCATGTAGCAGAAGTTTTAGCGCGAATCGAACACCAACTGACTATCCAGAGATTGAAAAAACAATTGCTCGATCGCAATAAAGAACTGCAAGAAGAAATAATAGAACGCAAAAAAGCCGAAGAAGCAGCGGCCGCTGCATCGCTAGCAAAAAGTCAATTCGTTGCCAACATGAGCCACGAATTGCGGACTCCCCTGAACGCCATCCTGGGTTTTACCCAAGTCATGAGCCGCGACTCTTTGCTGGGCCACGAAAATCTCGAAAATCTCCGAATTATTAACCGCAGCGGTCAACATTTGCTGGAACTAATTAACGATGTTTTAGACTTGTCGAAAATAGAAGCAGGGATAATTGGCTTAGATCAACGCAGCTTTGACCTTTATCAACTCCTCGACACTCTCGAAGAAATGTTTCAAATTAAAGCTGAAACAAAAAAAATGCAACTGAGATTTTCCGTCGAGGCTAATGTTCCCCAATATATAAAAACTGACGAAAAAAAGCTGCGCGTTTGCTTAATTAACCTGCTGGCAAATGCCATGAAATTCACTCACGACGGGGGCCGTATTTGGCTGCGCGTGAGCGTGGAAAGCAACCAGCCACAGTCGGCAGAATCGGAAACTCATCTTAACTATACCTTCGTCGATCCATTGTTAATTTTGTTTGAAGTTGAAGACACTGGAATTGGCATAGCAGCAGCAGAAATTGATACTTTATTTGATGCTTTTGTGCAAACACAAGCGGGGAGAAAAGCGGCTGATGGTACGGGATTGGGTTTGACAATTACTAAAAAATACGTGCAAATAATGGGGGGGGATATTTGGGTGAAAAGTGTTTTAGGTGAGGGAACCAGTTTTAAATTTAATATCCGAGTATTTGCCGCTATTTCGTCGGAAATAACAGTGGCGACATTCCAGCGTGCGATCGGACTAGAAGCAGATCAACCGATTTATCGGATTTTAGCAGTTGACGACAATCAAGAAAATCGGCTGCTGCTGGTTAAAATGTTGCAACCAATTGGTTTTGAAGTCCGAGAAGCGGAAAATGGCTACCAAGCGGTTGAACTTTGGGAAAGTTGGCAGCCTCATTTAATTTGGCTGGATACGCGAATGCCAGTAATGGACGGTTTTGAAGCTGTCCGACAAATTAGAGCCAAAGAGAAACAAACTCAGTGGCGAACTGTAATTATTGCTCTGACTGCTAGCACTTTTGAGGAAAAAAAAGGCGAAATTATCGCCGCAGGTTGCGACGATTTTGTGCGGAAACCTTTTCAAGAACAAATCCTTTTTGATAAGATGGCTTGCTACTTGGGAGTGCGCTATCTTTATCAAGAGTTGCCCCGACTCCCTGTCGGGGCTTTACGGCGTTATTGTGTGAACGAAAAACCCGATTCATTTTTCGGAGGGCTGCTGGCTCAAATGCCTCAAAGCTGGGTGAAGGAACTCCATGACGCAGCTAATGATGTTAATGAAGAGCTGGCGATTCAACTTGTCGATCGCATCTGGGAAAGTCATCCAACTTTAGCTGAGGCTTTAAAAGATTTGCTTGCCGATTACCGACTCGACAAGATAATGGATTTAACTCGATCGAGTTTAAAATAAATGGATAATAGCGAAATTAAAGTATTGGTGGTTGATGACCAACCAAGCAATCTGCGGTTCTTATCCAAACTGCTAACATCCCAGGGCTATCAAGTTTACCGAGCTATTTCCGGTCAACTGGCGTTGAATGTGGCGATCGCCCATCGCCCGGATTTAATTTTGCTCGACATTAGAATGCCGGAAATGAACGGTTATGAAGTTTGTCGGAGACTGAAAGCGACACCTGAAACTGAACAAATTCCGGTAATTTTTTTAAGCGTATTAGATGAAATGAACGATAAATTACAAGCTTTTCGAGTAGGAGGCGCCGACTATATTACGAAACCATTTCAAGTAGAAGAAGTTTTAGCGCGCATCGACAAGCAAGTCCGCTTGCAAAAACTGCAACAGCAATTAAAAGAACAAAATTATCAACTGCAACAGTCGCAGTCGCTGCTTGCTAGCATATTAAATAGTTCCTTAGACTGTATGGTGGCTTATTCTGCTGTCCGCAACAGTGAGGGAAATATTGTAGATTTCCAGTGGCTCTTGATCAACCCTGCTGCCGAAAAATTTTATGGTTTGCTATTAAATGAGATAGTTGGCAAGAATTTTTTAGCCAAAGTTTCCCAATTTAGCAATAACAGGTTATTTGATTTGTATGTTTCTGTAGTAGAAACAGGAGAAACTGTAGATCGAGAATTTTATTACGAACAGGAGGGAGATACAATTGTTTGGCTGCACATTGTGGCGGTCAAATTAAACGATGGTCTGGCTGTAACATTTCGTAACATTACGGATCGCAAACGAGCAGAAATTGCCCTGCGAGACAGCGAAGAACGCTTCCGCGCGATATTCGAGCAAGCTGCGGTCGGCATAGCTAAAACAGCGCTTTGCGGTAAATTTATGCGGGTAAATCCCGGCTTTTGTCAAATTGTCCGCTATGCACAATCTGAATTGTTACAGCAAAATTGGGAGGCAATTACTCACCCAGATGATAGAGAAGCGGACAGAGAATACCTGGGGTCGCTGTTATCTGGGAAGATTCAAACTTTTTCTGTGGAGAAGCGTTTGCTATGCAAAGATGAGGCCGTGCGCTGGGCAAATGTTACTGTGTCGGCAATGCGCGATGTCAAGGGGACGCTGCAGTATTTGATTTGTGCGATCGAGGATATTTCTGAACGCAAGCTGGTACAAGAAATGCTGCAAGCGAGTTTAGACGCTCAAACCCGCTACGCTCAAGAATTAACTCGTTCTAATGCCGAACTAGAACAGTTTGCTTATGTGGCTTCTCATGATTTGCAAGCGCCTTTGAGCACGATTGCTGGCTACGCTCAACTATTAGAAAAACGCTTTCCCAACCAACTTGATGCCCAAGGGAATAAATTTATCCGCAATATTGTTCATTCTTGCGATCGGATGCAGGCGCTGATTGATGACTTGCTGGAGTATTCGCGGGTAGGTCGCAGTCAGAAACCTTTTGAGCTCATAGATTGCAATCAGGTTTTTGAGGATGCTTGTGCTAATTTGCATTTGGCCATCCGCGAGAATCAAGCTTCAGTTACTAAGGGGAATTTGCCAAGGGTAAAAGCTGACTCTTTTCAACTGCTGCAACTGTTTCAAAATTTAATTGGTAACGCCATTAAGTACCGCAGCAGTGAGGCGCCGGTGGTGCAGGTGGACGCTTCGCATCAGGGGGATAGCTGGGTGTTTTCAGTGCAGGATAATGGTATTGGGATTGCCTCACAGTATCATCCGCGAATTTTTCAGATTTTTCAGCGCTTGCACACCCAAAAACAGTATTCGGGAACTGGTATCGGTTTAGCGATTTGTCAAAGAATTGTCGAGCGGCATGGCGGCAGCCTGTGGGTAGAATCAGAACCCAATCGAGGCTCGACTTTTTATTTTTCTATTCCTATATCAAAGTAAAGTCAATCGATTTTAGATTTTAGATTTTAGATTTTAGATTTTAGGTTTTAGGTTTTAGATTGCAGATTTTAGGTTTTAGATTGTAGATTGTAGATTGTAGATTTTAGGTTTTAGGTTTTAGATTGTAGATTGTATATTTTAGGTTTTAGATTGTAGATTGTAGATTGTAGATTGTAGATTTTAGATTGTAGATTGTAGATTTTAGATTTTAGATTGTAGATTGTAGATTGTAGATTGTAGATTGTAGATTGTAGATTTTAGATTTTAGATTTTAGATTTTAGATTTTAGATTTTAGATTTTAGATTGTAGATTGTAGATTTTAGATTTTAGATTTTAGATTTTAGATTTTAGATTTTAGATTTTAGATTTTAGATTTTAGATTTTAGATTGTAGATTTTAGATTTTAGATTTTAGATTTTAGATTTTAGATTTTAGATTTTAGGTTCTAGATTTTAGATTTTAGATTTTAGATTTTAGGTTTTAGATTGTAGATTTTAGATTTTAGATTTTAGATTTTAGGTTGTAGATTTTAGGTTGTAGATTTTAGATTTTAGGTTGTAGATTGTAGATTGTAGATTGTAGATTTTAGGTTTTAGATTTTAGATTTTAGAATTGAAGAAAGCGACTCCACTGATAAATCCGGGGGCAAGTGAAGAGGATTCGGAGCTTTTTTCTCGCTCCACGGATGAATCCGGGGGCTTGTCACCAAATTGCTTGATTGTCACCCGTCCTTTACTTAAGCTTTAAATATCTTTATCTTTTCTTTACAAAAATGCTTATAAAGTGTAGCATATTCACTGATGACATCGAGCTATAAATCTATCAATATAAATCTATTAGCTCTATCCTTATACAACTTATAAATCAGCGGTGCGCGCAAGACTTGTTAATTTTTTTCAACTGTATCCAGAGCATCTTGCTTTGGGATGCAGTAGTTTCCATAGTAGTTCGCGGAGAAAGATTTGTGATGTGTTTGCAGTTTGCAGGTTTTCGGACAGACTGCCAAGTGAAACAATCATGATTCGCAAACCTTTGCAAATGCAGAAAAAATGTAAATTATTGCAACACAATTTCAGTGTTCTCTGCAAGATTTACCGGATGATGGCAAGAGATTATTGGCAGGTACTCAGACACGGATCAAAGTCCAGCGACCTCACAAAAAACGTTCGGAGTGAGGCAAAGCCGTGAATTATAAAAAGAAAAGATTTACTCTTTTAATAGCCAACGATGACGAGGATACGCGCTTTTTGGTGAAGGAAGCACTGGGAGAAGTTCGATTTGAAATTACGAGCGAATTTGTGGAAAATGGAGAACAAGTTCTAGACTACTTGTACCGTCGTGGTCAATATGTTGGTAGCAGCAATTGGCATCAGCCAGACTTGATACTTTTGGATCTGAATATGCCGAGGCTGGACGGGCGAGAAACACTAAGTTTGATCAGAGCTGACCCTCATTTGCAACAAATTCCGGTTGTAATACTCACAACTTCCCACCGCAGAGGAGATATCTTGCTTTGCTACCGCTTGGGAGCCAATTCTTTCATATCCAAACCAGTAACTTTTGAAGGATTGCTGGAAGTAATGAAGACTTTATGTGAGTATTGGTTTGAGATCGTTTCACTCCCACCGGATATGTAAGCTTTAATGGAGCGCTAAATGCGTAGTTTGAGTGTATAGTGAATTTGATAAGCGGAAATATTTGCCGATCGCAAGTATCGCTATCAAAACAAAAAAGTTGCCTTCGACTCGCTCCGAACGCTATAGTTGTGTTAACACGTAACCAATGTCTGAAAATTTTGTTGGTTGAGGATGACCTCGGAGATCCGACAATGATCGAAGACCTTCTAGGGTCATTCAGCGAGTCTCTATTTCTTCTCCAAACTGTTAAGTCTCTGGAGATAGGAGTTGGGCGTCTGGAAGTAGACAAGTTTGACGCCGTACTATTAGATTTGTCACTGTCAGACAGCTTGAGGGGAAGCGAGGCGATCGCAGTTTTGAAAGGGCGATGGCCGACATTGCCAATTGTGGTGCTGACAGATATCAACGATGAAAATATTGCCCGCTCAGTATTGCGCTGGGGCGCTCAAGATTGTTTGGTAAAGGGAAGATTTCACCGAACTCTGCTGGTGCGGGCTATCCATTACGCGATCGAACGCCAGCAAATCGAAGAACAATTGCGGCAGCAGGCTCTGCGACAGCGGCTGTTGGGCAAAATGATCGAACATATTCGATCGTCAATAGATCCGGCAAGCATTCTCCAAAGTACCGTCGCAGAAGTGCGCCAATTTCTCCAAACAGACCGCGTTTTAATTTATCGCTGTCAGGATTGGGTGTCTCAATTGGACGGGGAAGAGCAAAAAGGTGCGATCGTCGCAGGTGACGGTTTGCCAGAAGGTTATATTGAAAACCAAAATATTAGTGCTGCTTTGGCGGTGTCATGCTTTGTTTTAGTCGAATCCCAATCGGTACAAGCAATAGCAGATGTCAGCACTGCCCCGTTGGCTGGCAGTTGCAAAGAATTGTTGACAGATTGTGAAATTGCAGCAGTTATCAGCGTACCAATTTGGCAATCAGGCGACTGGGAAACGGCAAAAGAAACACAAGAAGCCAGTGTTTGGGAAGTCGAGAACAATCAAGATGCAGCGGAAAATTATATCTGGCACCAGGCGAGTGGCAAACCGCAGGCCCAGGGTAAAAATTTGCCGGATTCGATCGCAGAAAATGGCAATAGTTTGTGGGGAATGCTGACAGCATACAATTGCAGCGGTGTCAGGGAATGGCAACAGTGGGAAATAGATTTTTTACAGCACTTGGCAAATCAAGTGGCGATCGCGATCGAACAATCTCAACTTTACCGCAAGCTAGCAATAGCCAATCAAAAATTGCAGCAACTGGCAACTACTGACGGACTGACTGGCATTGCCAATCGTCGCCAGTTCGATCGAGTTTTGAGCTTAGAGTGGCGCAGATTGGCCAGAGAGGAACTGCCGCTGTCTTTAATTATGTTTGACATCGACTTTTTTAAACTTTACAACGAGTTTTATGGGCACCTCGGCGGGGACGATTGTTTGCGCCAAGTTGCCGGGGCGATCGCCAGCGCCACCAACCGGGCTGGGGATTTGACTGCCCGCTACGGTGGCGAAGAATTTGCCCTAGTGCTGCCCAACACTAGCGCCGAAGGGGCAAACGCTGTCGCCCAAAAAATTTGCGACGGCATCGCCAGCTTGAAACTACCCCACGCGCGATCGTCGATCGGCCCCTACGTTACCCTCAGTTGCGGCATTGCGACAGCGATTCCTTCTGCCCGGGAATCTCCCAATGCCCTAATTCGCAGCGCTGACAGCGCCCTTTTTAAAGCCAAAACCGAAGGCAAAAATCGCATTTGTCACGCCAGCAGTAACTCGGAATCTTCCCCGATTGTTATGTAAAATTTGAAGGTAATTTGTAATATCGTGTTTGATTTTTCACTCACAACTCATAACTCATAACTTATATTGTTGACCTTGGCATCAGAATAATTTTTTGATATCATGTCCGTTCGATTGACCATAATATCACGGTCGGGCGGGTTTTTGAGATTGTTAATTATTAGCAGATATTGTTGGTGAACCCGCCCCTACCTGATTTCTGCTAATCGACCGGACATGATATTACTTGTTTAGGAACAGGCTTTTCGGCCTGTTCCACAAGAAAATTCTCTCTTTGTGGAACAGGCCGAAAAGCCTGTTCTTGAGAAGGGTGCCAGATGTGAGATATTGCCCATTTCCGCTTTCCAATTACCAATTGCTAATTTATTGCCCCAAATTTGAATTCCTACCAGTTAAATTCGGCCGCACTGGAATTTCAATTAAAAACTCCGCTCCCTCACCCGGTGTCGAAATACAGCTCAATCGGCCGCCGTGGCGATCGACGATAATCGAGTGAGAAATCGACAGTCCCAAACCCGTACCCTTGCCCACAGGTTTAGTCGTGAAAAATGGGTCAAACAGCCTCGATCGCACTGACTCCGGTATCCCCCCCCCGTTGTCGGCAATCGATACCGCTACGAAGCCCCCAGCCACCTGATAACTGCGAATAGCGATCGTGCTGGGATGTCGATCGCACTCCTCGATCGAACGCTGCTTGTCCCGTTCTTCCAAAGCATCGATCGCATTAATTAAAATATTCATAAATACCTGATTTAACTCGCCAGGAAAACATTCAATTTGTGGCAATACTTGGCAATCTTTAATTATCTGAATTTCTCCATGACTGCTGTGAGATTTTAACCGATTTTGCAAAATCATCAAAGTGCTATCAATTCCCTCGTGAATGTTAACCGACTTCCCCGCGGACTCGTCCAATCGGGAAAAATTACGCAACGATTTCACAATCTCGACAATTCGCTCGGTTCCTACTTGCATCGAATTAAACAATTTCGGGAAATCCTCAGCAATATAATCCAAGTCTATTTCATCAATTTTCTCCAAGACTTTGGCCGGAGGATGAGGACAGTAATGCTGGTAAACTTTAATCAATTCCAGCAAATCTAAAGTGTAATTACGAGCGGGATTGAGATTGCCGTGAATAAAGCTAACAGGGTTATTAATTTCGTGAGCAACACCAGCAACTAACTGACCCAAGCTCACCATTTTTTCATTTTGAACGAGCTGAGCTTGAGTCGTTCGGAGTTTGTTAATAGCTGCTTCTAACTCTAGCGCTTTTGAACGTTCTCGCGCTTCCGATTCCTGCAAGGCTGACTCGGCTTGTTTGCGATCGGCAATTTCACTTTGTGCTTGCTCAAACAGCATTGATTGCTGGATCGCGATCGCCAACTGCACGCTAATTTGTTTGAGACACTCGACCTCAATTTCCAGCCAGCGACGGCGGCCCGCGCACTCGTGGGCAATCAATAGCCCCCACAACTTGTCGCCTTGCAAAATCGGCACTACCAAATTAGCTCGCACCTGAAATTGACTTAATAAATTAATGTAGCACTGGGAAAGACCTGCTTTGTAAATATCATCCACAGCTAAAGGGCGACCGTCTTCGTAAGCCGAAGCATGGCTGTCTTCAAAGCACGAATCTTTAATAGTTATTCCCTGAATCGACTGCCAAGTTTCGCCCACCGACTCGACTGTTATAAAACCGCTCCAATCGGGATTAAAACGATAAATAACTGTCCGGTCTGTTTGCAAAAACTGCCGTACCTCAGCAACAGTTTTTGTCAAAATTTCTTCTAAATTGAGAGAAGATCGAATGCGTTCCAGCATTTTTACCACCAGGCGTTCGCGCTTTAATTGCTGGCGCAAGATAGCCTCAGCAAGTTTGCGAGAGCTAATATCTTCAATCACACCAATTAAGTAGCTAGGTTCCCCAAACCCATCCCGCACTAAAGATACAGTCATATTAGTCCAAACAAATGAACCGTCTTTGCGAATAAAGCGTTTCTCAAGGGAATAATTACAAATTTCCCCAGCTAACAGTCTGTCGCGCGACTCGACATCTGCTGCTACATCTTCGGGGTGAGAAATGTCCCCAACATTTCGCGATTTTAGCTCTAATTCTGAGTAGCAGACAATATTGCAAAACCCTTGATTTGCATTCAAAAATTGACCGTCGCGCCACACTTTGACAATGCCAATCGCCGCTTGTTCAAATACAGCTCGAAATCGCTGTTCGCTTTCTTGTAAAGCAATTTCTGCTTTTTTGCGATGGCTAATGTCCATTGCCGTGCCACACAGCCGGACCACCTGACCCAACTCATTTTTAACAGCTTTTCCTTTAGCGTTAACGTGCCTAATTTCTCCTGATGGAAAATAGATGCGGTGGTCGATATCGTAAGCTGTTCCTTCAGTCACTGCTTTTTGTACAACTTCTGCAAACCTTTCTTTGTCATCGGCATGAATTTGCTCTAAAAGTTCTTCCATTGTCGGCGGCCGATTCAATTCTCGACCGTAAACTCGAAACAGTTCTTCCGACCAAGTAATAACTCCTGTCTCCCTATCAAATTCCCAATTGCCGATGCGGGCTATTTTTTGCGCTGCTTGCAACTGTTCGGCAAGTTGTTGCAAAGATGCGATCAACTGCGTTTTTTCGGCTTCTGCTGCAACGCGGGCGCTGATATCTTTGTGAGTGCCTGTTATCCGCAGCGGCGTACCCCATTCGTCGTACTCGACGACCTTGCCCATCGCCAGAATCCACTGCCAATTGCCCGCTTTATTGAGCATCCGAAATTCAAATTCATAGATATCAGTCTCACCTTCCAAATAGGAATTTAAACATTCCATTACCTTCACTCGGTCTTCGGGATGCAGCAAAGTTTCCCAACATTTGAGGTTATTTTCAATTTCGGTTTCTGCATAGCCTAGCATTGATTTCCAATAAAAGTCGAAATAAGTTTCGCCAGTAGCTATATTCCAATCCCACAGCCCCAAAGAGCTACCGGAAACCGCCAACTGTAATCGCTCTTGACTGAGTTTTAATGCCGATTCGGTGCGTTTTATTTCTGTGAGGTCGGCAATTATGGCTATCATTCCTATCGGTTGCTTAGCGCTATCTTTAATGCAGTTAGCCCGCAAAAAAGTTTCTATAATATCGCCATTTTTACTCTTGATTTCAATTTCACTTTCCCAGGAAAAACCTTTCCGCAGCACCCTAAATAACTTTCTCAAGTCTTGAGATTTGGGGTACATTACTGCTGGGCCGCCGGCATTATTTAGTTCCTCCACTGTATAGCCGTAGCGCTGAATAAATGCTTGATTATGATAAACGGAATAACCGTCTAAATCTGCGATCGCGATCGCATCACTAGCACTGTCTACAGCTTGAGTTACTAGGCACAGAGTCAGTTCGGCTTGTTTGCGATCGGTAATATCAAAAATCGCTCTGTCGAGCCACAAAACCAGCCCTTCCAGATTGTAAGTTGGCCTACCTCTTTCCGACACCCACCGCACCGCTCCGTCATCGCGAACAATCCGGTATTCTAGATTGTACGGCTGTTTCGACTCTACTGCTGCGCTGATTTGTCGATCGACCATTTCCTTGTCTGCCTCGTGGACAATGCTCGCAAAACTTAAGCCGTTGTTGCGAATAAAATCTCCAGCAGGATACCCACTAATTACCTCAATTTCATCGCTAATAAATACCATCGTCCACTCAGCATCGTACAAGCTGCGGCAGATAGCGCCAGGGATATTCTCAACGAGCGATCGAAATCTGGCTTCGCTCTCCCGCAAAGCTGCTTCAGTCTGCTTTAAATCAGTAATATCCAGCACGATCCCTTCCCAAACTATATCCCCTTCCTGCCCTATTTTAGTCGCAAAATCAACTCGTTCCGGTCTCGAAACCCCTTGCATCCACTTAAGTTTTCCCGACGGTACAATCGCCCGCCATTCCTGCTGCCATGGCTGCATATTTGCCGCAGAAACAGCAATAGATTCTTCAAATTTTTGACAATCATCTGGATGAATAAAATCAAAAAGTAGTTGAGGATTATGCTGAATATTTTCTGGCTCCAATTCATATAAATCGATGCTCCCCGAAGAAATATAAGGGAAACTTTTTTTTCCGTCTGTTGAGAGACGAAATTGATAAATTATTCCCGGTAAATTGGCTGCAAGTTGCCGAAGTCTAGCTTCGCTTTCTTGCTGCGCTAATTGTTTGCGCCTATCCTCAGTGATATCTCGAATTATCCCGACGAGATTTTTACTGCCATCGCTATTTTCAAATACAGTTTTTTTAGTAGACAAAATGTGCTTTGCACCGCGGCCGTCCGTAAATATTTCCTCGCTCTCGTTTTCTTCCCCCGTCCTAAAAACTTGTTCGTCATTCTGCCAAAAAATCTCAGCTTCTTGTCTTGGGAAAAAGTCATAATCCGACTTGCCCAGCAGTTCCTCGCGCTCCTTGCCGAGCAGCTTGCAAAAAGCATCATTTAACAGTATCCAGCGGTGCTGTTCATCCTTGACAAAAAGTGGGTCTGCCACTGCATCGATTGTATAATTCAAAAACTTTTTACTAGCTTCTAGTTCGGAAAGTGCTAAAATTTTATCGGTAATATCATTGATAGTTCCTGTCGTCCCCTGCGCCCCGCCGTTCTCGCCCCAAAGAAAAAATTCTTGCACTTCTACCCACCGAATTTCGCCATTTTTTGTAAGATATCGAATTTGATAGCAATTGGATGTTTCTTGATTTTCGCTCAGACCTGTCAACGAATTTAAATATTGGTATTGATCCTCAGAATGAATGTAACTCAAACAGGAAGTTCCTAAGCTTTCATCAACGGTAAATCCGGTGATTTCTGTCCAAGCCGGATTGAGAAAAGTCCAATTGCCCGCCGTATTTGTTTCAAAAACAACTTCTTTGATATTGTCAACAACCTGCTGGTATTTTTCTTGACTTTTTTTCCATTCTGCTTGCCGTTTCTGGCGGGCGATCGCGCACCTGAGCGTCCGTACCAGCAGCCGGCTGTCTACCTGTCTTTTCACCAGATAATCTTGGGCGCCGGCGGCAATTAACTCGACAGCTAGTTCTTCGTCATCAGCCGCTGTCAGAATGACGATCGGAGTATTGATACCGCAACCTTGAATTCGGAAAAAAGTATTAAATTTTGGGCTGTCAGGAAGTGAAAGATCTAATAAAATTACATCAAAAATTTTGTCGCTTAAAATTTCTATCGCTTGCCGGAGGCGAACTACATTGGTGACATCAATTGATTGTCTTAGTTGGGGCTCAGACAGCAGTTCTTGAATGAATTCTGCATCTTCTGCACAATCTTCTACTAAAAGAATTTTTAAACCAGGCGTTAAAGTTGACTCAAAAACAGATGTCATACCATTTTATATTTTATATTTTTGATTTGAGATTTGGAATGACTGATGACTATCGCAGTTGGGTTATTGCGTACAGTAGCATTTTTTTACTGCTATCCTTTTGCTATTTTTTAGTAATTATAAAATCTCAGCAACGGATGCAGCTACCTAGCTCATGATTGGGGAACTTGAAGCACACGCTTTAGAGTGCGCTGTGTGCTTGCCGACCACCCAGATTTATTTGTAGAATTGAGTTGTTCGCTGCAAGTTTTCCGCCTGGCCCCAAACCTAGTGGGCCAAAATTATCATAGTCTTACAAATATTGCAACTTTACTCTATTTTAATTTACAACCTTTGGCAGGGGAATAGCAAGAGGCAAGTCAAAAGAGCGCGGAGTAATCAGGATTGGCATTGCTGATAGCCTTTGAAATTTTAGATTTTAAATTGCCGCTTAAAGCTCGCCTAAAGTTAAATTATTTATTTGTGAAATGGTATTACTACTAAGCTACGAGAATTACCGTTGATTTACAAAATACGCTCTGAGATTGTGTCCGGTTATGCCCGCCATTAGCGCTTGTATTGAGCAATGCAAGTCCTCTCTTGATCGAGTAACCAAGACTTGCATTCCTTGCTACAAATTTAATTACAAACTTAATTATGGTTGTCTAACCCGACACAAGTTAACTCAGTTGAGTCGCTCAATTTGTCTGTGGTTTGGGCAGCACAACTGTAAATACGCTGCCTTGACCGACATTGCTGCTAATAGCAATCTCACCGTTAAAAGGCTTTAAAAGTTCAATACAAGTATAAAGTCCTAGACCTGTTCCTGTCGGTTCGCCTGCGGTTTTTTCCTCGCCTTTAGGCGGCTTGGATGTGTAAAAAGGGTCAAAAACTTTTGGCAAATCTTCAGATGATATGCCGCATCCCGTATCTGCAATATCCATGTATATGTTCGAGTCGTCTTGCCGGGTCACGATAGTTATTTCTCTGCTTTTCTTTTCCCACATAGCATCCATTGCATTATTGATTAAATTATAAAATACTTGAGAAAGATAGGAATAAATTAATGGAATACTGGCAATTTCTTCGTCATAAAAGTATTTTTTTCTAATTTTATTTTTAAAATACAGGTTGCCTTCCAATAGCTGAATTTCTCGCTGCACTAAATCGTTGATATTCACCGGGTGCAAATCTTGCTTTTGCTCGTTTCGGCTTTTCATCATCAGGGTATCCATGATCTGATTGATTTTTGTGACGGCTTGAAAAATATACTTAGTATAGTTAAACAGAGAGTCTTCTTGAATTTGTGTGGCTTTTGTTTCAATCAAATCGACGCTAGTCTGGATCACTTGCAGGGGACTTTTGAGGTTGTGAACCATGCCCTGAGTCAAACGTCCGATGATGGCTGTTTTTTCCTGGTTTATTAATTGCTTGGTTTTTTGTTCAACAAGTCTTTCAAGGTTTTGGTTGAGGTGGGCAAGTTCGAGGTTTTTTTCTTCGAGTTTTTTTTGCAAGCTGCGGATTGTCAAGTGGGTTTGAATCCGGCTCAAAACTTCTTCGTGCTGAAAAGGCTTAGTGATGTAGTCAACTGCTCCTGTCTGAAAGCCTTTTACTTTATCAGGCGTATCGGAAAGGGCGCTCATAAATATGATGGGAATATCTTGCGTTGACGGGTCTGCTTTCAAACGTCGGCAAGTTTCAAAACCGTCAATTCCTGGCATCATGATATCCAAAAGAATCAAGTCGGGATGGATGTAGTCAATTTGCTCGATCGCACTTTCGCCGTCTAGAGCCACTAATACTTTAAACCCGTAATTCCTTAACAACTCGAAAAGCACGTCAAGATTTGTTTGGTTGTCATCGACAATTAGTATGATGCTTCTGTCGGAATTCTTATCGTTCATATTCAAGGGAAACATTCAAATTTTTGATTTTTGAGTTGTGGGTTGTGACGTTAAATCGGATTCAATGAATTTTTGGCGGCTCTAGAAACCCGGTTGCTTCCTAGATGCTTCTATTTGCAATAACCCTTTGAGGAGCCGGCTGCGAGTCCGGGCCGCCCAAGCAAATTAAGTTGTCGCTTCGCGGGAGGCCACAACACCTAATTGAGAATGGTACTCTGGGCGCGAGATTTAACTGATTTTGAGTTGTCTGTTAGCTACCGTCAATTTTAGGACAAATGTTGCTTCAAAAAATCTCGAATTTGCTTGAGCTGAAATCCTTTAGCAAGTTGGCGCAGGTGATGAACGAAAGGCACTAATGTCGGGTCAGAATGTTCGAGTTTAGCAGTTTCTTCCAGAATAGCTTCAATATCGCCCATTGCAGCCAATCTTAACAACGCCAAGACTGACTCTGAGGCAGGAGACACCATCGTTGAGTCAGCAGCAGCAATCTCAGAAGATGCTTTTGCAGTTTGATCTGTCCGCTTTTTGGTTTGTGCTCTTTCTTCGTAAACCCATTCTAGTCTCAAATGCAGGCGCAATAATTCTAAAAGCTCATTAGTTTGAATCGGCTTGGTGAGAAAATTATCGCAACCTGCAAGTATGCTCTCTTGCTTGGTAGTCTCGTAAACGTTAGCGGACAAAGCAAGGATAACCGTATCTTTTAATTCCGGCAACTGTCGTAGCCGCCTGGTAGCTTCCCAACCGTTCATTACGGGCATCAGCAAATCCATTAAAATTATATCCGGTAGAAATTCCTGTGCTTTGTGCAAGCAGTCTTCGCCGTCTGTAGCTTCTGCAATTTCAAAGCCTAAATGAAAAAGCAGCCTATGCAACATGGCGCGATTTACTTCGTGATCATCCACGATTAGCACTTTCCGCTGGAGGCCGATAAAACCTACAAGCCGCCTTTTTTCTTGCCGGGAGGGGAGTTCCGAAGACTGGGCGACTGCGGGTAAGTCTAGATCCAACCAGAATATGCTGCCTTTGCCAGAGGTACTTTGGACGCAAATTTGGCTGCCCATCATTTTGACTAATTTTTGGCTGATGGAAAGTCCCAGTCCCGTACCTTCAACGAAATTTTTATGATCGCCAACTTGATGAAAAGGCAAAAATATTTCTTCTAATTTATTCTGCCCGATGCCAATGCCGGTATCTTCGATTTGAAAGCGAATTTTAGGGGTAGGGGCACGGCCAGTATTGTCTGTTTTCACCTCGCGCGCTTCTGTTGTTCCTAGCGGCGGGTTAGACATTTGCTCCGCGTCTATATTCGCGGTCAAATTAATTGTTGGGGGGGCAATTTCCGCTGTCAAACTAGAATTTTTGCAGTTGGTTTGAGGATAATTATCGGGGAAACTTTCTGCATAACCGACTTTGAATGTAACGCTGCCGCTGTTCGTAAACTTAACGGCATTGCTGAGCAAATTAATCAAAACTTGACGCAACCTTTTTTCGTCTGCCAAAATGCCGTCTGGCAGCGCTGACATCTGCTCGTAATTAAAGGCAATTCCTTTTTGAGCAGAGCGCATCTGGAACAAATCAATAATACTTTTCACAAAACTAGAAAAATGCACGTTTGTCAGCGACAGATCCATTTTACTAGCTTCGATTTTTGAGAGGTCTAAAACGTCATTAATCAGCATCAGCAGGTGGTTGCCGCACTGGTGAATGTTGTTAAGGCTTTCCTGCTGATCTGCGGTAAAGTTTTTATCGACTTTGAGCAGTTGGATGTATCCCAAAATGCCGTTCAAAGGCGTCCGCAATTCGTGGCTCATGTTGGCGAGAAAGTCGCTTTTAGCGCGGTTGGCGGATTCGGCGGCTTCTTTAGCTAATTGCAGGGCGGCTTCTGCAAGTTTGCGATCGGCAATTTCGGTTTGTGCTTGTTCAAATAGCATCGATTGCTGAATGGCGATCGCCAACTGCACCCCCAATTGTTTTAGGCACTCTCCCTCCAATTGTTGCCAGGGACGCGGGCCCGTGCAGTGGTGGGCAATTAACAGCCCCCACAAGTTTTCGCCTTGCAAAATCGGCACTACCAGATTCGCTCTCACGTCTAGCCGAGTCAACAAACCCAAGTGGCAGTCGGCTAGGCCCGCATTGTGAACATCTTCTATGGCTCTAATTCTACCGTCTTGGTAAAGATGAACGTAGGCTGCCCCGAAACAGGGGTCATAAATTTCCATTCCTACAATTGGTCGAACATTTTCGGCAACCGACTCAACAGCGATAAACCCGCTCCAATCAGGATTGAATTGATAAATAATAGTGCGGTCTACTTGCAAAAAATGACGCACTTCTTCGACACTTTTGGTTAAAATTTCTTCAAGATTTAGAGAATATCTAATGCGTTCCAACATGGCTACTGCCAACTGTTCGCGCTTTAATTTTTGTCGCAAAATTAATTCCGATTCTTTGCGTTTTGTGATATCAGTAATTACTGCAATCAAGCCGATTGAATTACTATGAATATCTTGAATACTGTCGGCTCGCACCAGAGCAGTTACTGCTTCGTTGCTCTTAGTTTGCAGTGCAACTTCGCCACACCAAGAGCGACCTTTGCGAAGGCTTTTATAGATTTGTTTGTAATTTTTATGCCGGACATACAGCGCGGTCATATCGCCAAGATTATTGAGTTCTTCCACTGTGTAGCCGTAGCGCTGAATAAAGGCTTGATTGTGATAAATAGACCGCCCTTTCAAGTCGGCGATCACGATCGCATCGCTGGTACTTTCGACGGCTTGAGTGACCTGCAGTAAAGCTAATTCTGCTGCTTTGCGATCGCTAATATCCGTCATCGAACCCACCATCCGCAGAGGGTTTCCGGCTTCGTCCCACACTGCTTGAGCGCGGGCGAGCACCCACTTATAGCTACCGTCTTTGCACTGCAAGCGGTATTCGGCGGCGTAATTGGGGGTTTGCCGATCGAGATAACCTTGGATCGCTGCTTGCACTCGTGAGCGATCGTCTGGATGGATGCGATCGATCGATGCGCTGTTGGTGCTGTCGATTTCGCCGTCTGTGTAACCGATAATTTCTTGCCAGCGGGCCGAGCGAAAAGCTTCATTTGTTTGAAGATTCAGATCCCAAATTCCGTCTTGATTGCCTTTAAGAACTAACTGCCAGCGTTCTTCACTTTTACGCAATTCTTCTTCGGCTTGTTTGCGCTGAATATGATCGCCCAACTGAGTCGCTACAGCCTTGACCAACTCTACTATACGCGGTTCCATAATCGAGCGATCGCGCTTGCAGAATACTAAAACTGCCAGCACCTTTGAACTAGCGTGAATTGGCACTCCGAAACAAGCTTTCAATCCGACTGATTTCGCCATTTGCGATCGGGCAAAAAGATGATTTTTGGCTAGAGAAATATCTTCAATCCATTCTACATTTCTGGTTGACCAAATCCGTCCAGGTACTGCCACTCCGGCGGCGAATCTAATTCTTTTACTTTCGCGGCCGAACCTATCTAAATCGCGATCGCTAGCGTACCAAGTTTCGCTATGTTCCAAACAACTACCGTTAGCAGTCGGTATCCAAGCTTCCGCAAAATTCCAGCCGATCGCATTGCACAGCAACCGCAGAATTTGCGGGAGGGCGCTGTGAAAATCGGCAGACTGACTAATAGCTTGAGTTGCGGCCAGCAACAGCTTTATTTCATCTTCTGCTTGCTTGCTTTCGGTAATATCAGTTGCCGTGCCGAGAATTTGTTTTAACTTACCGTCTGCTGTTTTGGCAAATACAGTATCTCGGCTAACCATCCAGCGCCAAGAACCATCCTTGTGCCTAATTCTGTATTCAATTTCAAAGATATCCCCTTCGCTGCCTGTTTCGACTTGCTGTAAATAATCAGGCATTTTGATTAAATTTTCGGGGTGGATTAAAGTTGACATCATCCACGGCCCCATTGCCTGAATTTCCTCTACTGTATAGCCAAGAATGTGGTAGATAGAAGCGTTCCCATAGATATTTTTTTTTTCAATTAAGTCACAAACATACAAAATATTAGGAATTGCCCCAGCAATTTGCTGAGCGAATCGCTGGCTTTCCCGCAGTGCTGCTTCTGCTTGTTTTCTTTGAGAAATATCGCGAACAACGCAAATAGTTTCTCCGCCGGCTAGCATTGTCAGCGATACATCGAGAGGGACTTCCGATCCGTCGCGGCGGCATCCTACTGCTTCGGTGCTGTAAGAACCTTTCTGCACTAAAGTCGGCAGGACTTCTTGCTCGAACCTTTGCAGTTCTGCACCTTGGTAGAATATTTTCCAACTTTTACCTAAGATTTCTTCGAGAGAGTTGTAACCGTAGATATTGAGTCGTGCTGCGTTGCAATAAATCACCTCTTTGTCGGCACTGAATATGGCGATACCTTCGGAAGCAGCCGCCATTGCTGCTGCTTGCCTGTGGAGTTTTGACTCGAAACGTTTGCGATTGGTGATGTCGCGGACGATCGCGATAATTTCGTCATCCGTGCAGAAAACAATTCTCGCTTCAAAATCGTACAGTTCATCATTAACGGGCATTTGATATTCTACAACTTGAATCTCGCCAGTGGCGATCGCTTGTTGATGGCCCGACAAGATTTTGTCAGCAAAAGCAGCAGGCAATATGTCTTGTGCTTTTTTGCCGATTAGTGCTTTTTGCGGTAGGATATTATCGAAATCTTTTGCAGGTTTGAAGTCTACAAAAGTGCCGTCTGCCCGACAGCGAAATATCATGTCTGGTATCGCATTTAAAAGAGCGCGGTTGGTGGCTGCGCTCTTACGCAATTCAGCTTCAGCTTGCTTGCTAAATGTAACATCGCGAGCCACGGCATAAATCAAACCTTCTTCTGCAAACGGCGATGCAGTCCACGACAGCCATTTATAAGTACCATCTTGGCAAAGATAGCGGTTTTCTAAGCTAATAATCGGGTGGCTTTTTTTAAGTTTTTCTAATTCCGCTACAGTAATTTCTAGGTCTTCTGGATGGACTAATTCTATCAAAGGTTTGGCTAAGATTTCATCGCTGCTATAACCCAATACATTTGACCAAGCGGGGTTTAAGCGTTTGAAATAGCCGTCAAAACCTGCAATGCAAAGTAAATCCAGCGAGAGATTAAAAAATCGATCGCGGTCTTGCTGGGTTTGTTTCAATTCCGTAACATCCATCACTAAACCGTCCCAAACTATATCGCCGTTTGCTTGCTTTTCTGGCTTCGACGCGCCTTGAAGCCATTTCACTCGATCTCCCATAACTTGCCGCCACTGGTGTTGCCAAGCTTGCTGAGTCGCCGCTGAAGTTGCCATCGATCGCTGCAAGTCTGAGATGTCGTCTGGGTGAACTGTTGCAAAAGCCAAACTGGCATTTTCTTCTATTTCTTCTGGCTTTAAATTGTATATCTGCCAACTGCCAGAAGAAACGTAAGTAAAAGATGTTTTACCATCTACATAAAGCCGATATTGATAAATCATTCCCGGCACGTTGTCCGTCATTATTTGAAATCGAGCTTCGCTTTCCTGCAACGCAATTTGCTGGCGTTTGTATTCGGTCACATCTCGCATTGTTCCAACCAACATTTTAGTCCCATCGGTTTTTTTAAATACTGTTTTTTTAGTAGATATAATGCGTTCTTGACCACCGCTATCTGTAAAAATTTCTTCTGTTTCCTGAGCAAGACTTCTTTGCAATACTTGCTCGTCTTGTTGCCAAAAAAAAGCCGCTTGTGCTGGGGGAAAATAATCGTATCCTGACTGGCCAATCAGTTCCGATCGCCTTTTTCCTATCAAATTGCAAAAAGCATCGTTTACAACGATCCATTTGTGCTGCTCATCTTTGACAAAAATTGGATCGGGAGTAGAATTTATCGTGTGATTTAAAAACTCTTCTGATGCTTTTAATTGAGCTTCGTAACGGTAGCGATCGCTCACGTCCAAGACTACTTTAATCAGGCGGTCTATCGAGCCGTCTAGGGCGCGGATACAGCGAAGGTAAACTCTAGTATAAACGGTTTTTCCATCTTTTCTGCGCCATCTTTGGTCTAAAACATAGCCTTCACTCTGCCCTGCCAAAATTTTATTTAACTGCTCTAAACTAGACTGCAAGTCTTCAGGAAAAACCCACATTTCCCAATTCTCATGCCAAAAATCCTGGCGATCGTATCCCAGTAAATCGCACAAAGCATCGTTCACTTCCAACCACTCGCATTTTTCGGGTGCTGAGGGGGAAATAGGAGGAGCGAGAATGGCAATTCCGACGAGAGAATTCTCGACTACCGAGCGATATTTTTCTTCGCTTTTTCGTAAAGCTTCTTGGTTGTGCTGTCGCTCGACTGCGTAGCGAAGCGATCTAATTAACACTTCGCTGTCAATTTTTCGCTTGACTAGATAATCTTGAGCTCCGGCTTGGATTGACTGCAGGGCAAGCTCTTCATCGTTGCGGGCAGTCAGTACGACAATCGGAGTATTTAGACTATATTCTTGTATTTTGACAATTGTATTTAAGTCTTGGCTGTCTGGCAGCGAAAGGTCTAGTAAAATCACATCAAAATGTTCGCTGACCAAAAGTTCCTGCGCTTTGCTCAGACGGTCCGTACAACTTACTGATAGCCTTTGGGGTTCGGCTCTACTGGCGTTTGTTTCTAATAATAATTCTTCAATCAGATCGGCTTCTGCTTGATTGTCTTCGACCAGAAGAACTTTAAAGCCGTTTCGCTTTGCGGGTGGGCTCAAAACTGATATCATATACCTTGTTTTTTGTCATAAGGCAGTTTAGCCACCTATTATAGCATATAAACAATTGTATAGCCACAAAATCCGCCGTTCCCAGTTGAAAACTATTTGGTTCAACAATTACAATGCACTCTATCTTAGATGTTGAACGGTTCTCAATAACTGGCTTTCTGGCCCATTTCAGAAAGAGTAAATTTTCTTGGGAGGGTTTCTTCTAACCAGCTCTTAAAAGGCTTATTGAAAATGATATAATATCTGATATCTATGCGATTGTGTTTTTCCTCTAAGTAGGCTAACGCAATCAGGGGTAAATTTTTTAAGGTTTTTAGAATCTCGGTGTCAGGAGGAAACTAAGCTGCATAGTATTTTTTGAGGCGATCGCCCCTGTCACCCGATTTTAGATTTTAGATTTTAGATTTAGTCCACAGATGAATCGGAGAGGTTGAACTAGAATCTCCTATTTTTGGTGACTCACGACTCCTATCGGAAAGTAAGTATCGGTTTTTGGGCGGGTTCAGCCGATCGCGCGATCGAACCCCACCGTTTCTTGCCCTTGGATTCCGCTACCAACACAATCCCAGCGATATCCCCGCACCAATGAGCGCTCAACGCCAAAAAAGCGGTGAGAACTATCTTCGTTATTCATATTTTTACCACTTCTTTTATAATACCTTACATAAACTCATTCCTGCAAATTCTTTACGTTTTGCAATCAAATCAAATATCTCCACAGGCCTTGCTATTTAGCCAAAAAGTGATAATCTTGAAGTAGAGGCAATCGAAAACTCGGTTGATACAGCCTAGGAAAAAATCAGAGAACTTTGGTAGCCAAATTACAATTCCCAATAAACTGTCCTTTGTTTACTGTGCTTTGACCGAACTGAGATGAAGTTGAGAGGAAAAAAGCCATGATCGAAAAATTAGCAATTGATCAAAAACCCGGTGTAATTCCCAAAGAAAAAGCCTTAGTATTGTTATTTGATGAAGTCGGCATCGCCGACATCCCATTAGTAGGCGGTAAAAATGCTTCTTTGGGCGAAATGATTCAACAATTAACCAGCCAAGGAGTCAGAGTTCCCAACGGATTTGCAACTACAGCATACGCTTACCGGTACTTCATCCAGTCAGCGGGTTTAGAAGCTAAATTGCGCGAAATTTTTGCCGATTTAGACGTAGAAGATATGCAGAACCTGCGACAAAAAGGCAAGCAAGCGCGGGCACTGATTCTCGACACACCATTTCCGCGAGAACTCCAAGCGGCGATCGCCGATGCTTACGAAAAATTGTGCGATCGCTACGGCGACAGTACAGACGTAGCAGTGCGTTCCTCCGCCACCGCCGAAGACTTACCAGACGCCAGTTTCGCGGGACAGCAAGAAACCTACCTCAACGTCCAAGCTTGCGCTGGCGTCCTCGAATGCTGTCACAAATGCTTTGCTTCCATATTCACAGATCGCGCGATTTCCTACCGCCAACAGCGGGGTTTCGACCACTTTGAAGTCGCCCTATCAGTCGGCGTCCAAAAAATGGTGCGATCGGACTTAGCATCCTCCGGCGTCATGTTCAGCATCGACACCGAAACCGGATTTAAAAACGCCGTATTAGTCACCGCCGCCTACGGATTAGGCGAAAACGTCGTCCAAGGAACCGTCAATCCCGACGAATACTTCGTCTTTAAACCCACCTTAAAACAAGGTTTTCGTCCGATTTTAGACAAACGACTCGGCAGCAAAACACTCAAAATGGTGTACGATATCGGTGGTTCTAAATACACCAAAAACGTCTCGGTCATCGCAGCAGAAAAAAACAAATTTGCCATCAAAGATGATGAAATTTTGCAACTAGCAAAATGGGCAGTAGTCATCGAAGAACACTACTCAAAAGTGCGCGGAACGTACACCCCGATGGACATTGAGTGGGCAAAAGACGGCAATACCGGCGAATTGTTTATTGTCCAAGCGCGACCCGAAACAGTACAATCTCAAAAGTCTGCTAAAGTTTTGCGAAACTACAAATTGCAAGGCAGCAGTGCAGTTTTGGCAAAAGGACGCGCCGTTGGCGAATCAATCGGACAAGGCAAAGCCCGCGTGATTTTAGACGTTCACAGAATTGCTGAATTTCAATCAGGAGAAGTTTTAGTTACCAACAAAACAGACCCGGATTGGGAACCAATTATGAAAAAAGCAAGTGCGATCGTCACCAATTCCGGTGGGCGTACTTGTCACGCCGCCATCATCGCCAGAGAAATGGGAATTCCCGCCATTGTCGGCACCGGCGATGCCACCCAAATCTTGAAAAACGGGCAAGAAATCACTGTTTCTTGTTCCGAAGGAGATGAAGGCAAAGTTTATTCCGGTTTGCTTCCTTTTGAAATTCAAGAAACTGCGATCGAGAATTTACCCCGCACCCGCACTCAAATTTTAATGAATGTCGGGAACCCAGAAGAAGCCTTTGGTTTATCAGCCATTCCTTGCGACGGCGTAGGCTTAGCGCGGTTGGAATTCATCATTGCCAATCACATTAAAGCACACCCGCTGGCACTGATTCACTTTGACGAATTGGTGGATGAATCAGTCAAGGAAGAAATTGCAAACCTGACAGCACTTTACCAACACAAACCCGATTTCTTCACCGACAAACTCGCCCACGGAATTGCCACAATTGCCGCCGCATTTTATCCAAATCCCGTTATCGTGCGGATGAGCGATTTCAAGAGCAACGAATATGCTAATCTTTTGGGCGGGCGGCAGTTTGAACCCAAGGAAGAAAACCCGATGATCGGGTGGCGCGGCGCCTCTCGTTATTACGACCCGAATTACCGCGAAGCTTACGCTTTGGAATGCAAAGCATTAAAGCGAGTCCGCGACGAAATGGGCTTGACAAATGTGATTCCGATGATTCCATTTTGTCGCACCCCGGATGAAGGGCGAAAAGTGTTGGCAGAGATGGCAAAACACGGTTTAGTCAAGGGCGAAAACGGCTTGCAAGTGTATGTGATGTGCGAATTGCCAAGCAATGTCATATTTGCTGACGAATTTGCCCAAGTTTTTGACGGATTCTCGATCGGCTCTAACGATTTAACTCAGCTAACATTAGGATTAGACCGGGATTCTGCTTTAGTCGCGCACATTTTTGACGAACGCAATGAAGCTGTCAAGCGCATGGTAGCAATTGCCATTAAAGCCGCCAAGAAGTACGATCGCAAGATTGGGATTTGCGGTCAAGCGCCCAGCGATTATCCTGAGTTTGCTCGTTTCTTGGTTGAGTTGGGAATTGATTCAATTAGTTTGAATCCCGATTCAGTTTTGAAGACTTTGTTAGATGTTGCTAAGGTGGAAGGTGCGGGTTCGCTGATGGATTTAGCGGGGGATATTGCTAAGGTTTAACCGTTTTTCTTTTTGAGAGCAACCGGGTTTCTCAAAAAGTTTGTGGGATGGGCGGGACGCCCGTCTTTTTTGGACGGGCGTCCCGCCCATCCCACAATAACAGTTAAAATTGGGCGTTGCTTAATACAGGGATGAATTGAATAGTTCGGAATTGCCATCAGCCAAGTATGGTGAGTTTTGTAACTTCCGACAAAATTTGGTTCATACCGTTAAGGAATGAGAATTAAATAACTTCCACAAGTTTGTGGGATGGGCGTCCCGCCCGTCTTTTTTGGACGGGCGGGACGCCCATCCCACAATAACTATTAAAATTGTAAGTTATTTAATTCGCGCTCCTTGAACGCTCTCAAACACATTGTCCAGATGGGAAATCCCGGTTAATATCATGTCCGCTCGATTGACCGTAATATCCCGGTCGGGCGGGTTTTTGAGATTGTTAATTATTGGCAGATATTATTGGTGAACCCGCCCCTACCTGATTTCTGGTAATCGACCGGACATAATATAATTGCTAATCTTAAACAAGTTCAAATCAAATCAAATTTAATTTGTTTTCACTGTCAAAACTTGCGGAGGCGACGCATCGGGCGGATAAATAAAATCCACTTGTACAAGTCGCTTTTCTCCCGATTTCATCTCTAATTTTACCAAAGGTTCCCCCTGCTGTCCCCGCCGCTGCACTAAATGCACGTAGCGAGTTTGAGGCACTTTACTGTTATCAGTATACCGCACTCTGACCGTCCCCCTAAAAAAAGTTTGAGGGGCCGGAGGTTCTAAAAAAGTAAGTCCTCCTGAAGTTAATTTGTCTGTCTTAATTGGAGTTTGAATTGCGACAGTTACAGTTTGATTGTTGCTGGTAGAATTGTACAGCGGCAAGCTGAGACTGTATTGAATTCCGTAATTGCCGTGGGCGCGGTATGCTGTATCTGGGTAGCGGACTAGCATTCTCGCACTTTGCACTTGATTTGTGCCCAGCATTCCGCGCGGGAGGCTGCTTAATGGGTAGGAAAATGCTGTTCCGGGTTGGGGAATTGTTAGGTTTGAGGTGGCCGGGTTGTCTGACAGAAGTGCTCGCCATTCTGAACCTAATGCTACACCGGCAACTCGGCCGTAAATTATTTGACCTTCGGTGATTTCGGGCGGTGTGGGAGTTCGATCGCGCGGCCCGGCTATATTACCATTGTCTAATAAGTTTTGCCATTCTGTTAAATTGGGCGATCGCTCGTTTCCCTGTGCGTCAACTCGGGCAAACATCGCCAGACTGGCAACATAGACTATACCATTGCTGCGTAACCGCATCAAGGTCGATCGACCGTTTAGCGGCGGTACCAATTCCCGCACCGGTATCGGATGATTCATCAACAGTTGGCTTTTTCCCGGTGGAATAATTAACTGCGGATCAAAGTCAGACTGTCTCCTTCCTCTGAGAATATCATTCACAGCGCGACTTCCCGGCCCGGCGTAAATATTACTGTTTGAATTATCGACTTGCGGCGGCAATTCAATAAAAGGTGCATCGGGTTGACTGAGATAACTCGCAGCTTGCAATATATCTAATTTTACAGGTTTATTGCCCGGATTATAAACAATTACTCCTTGATACAATGTTCGCAAATCTTCCGGGGAAGGTGCGCGGGCTATGTGGTGGGCAAATATGTCGAAACGTCCTTGAAACGGAAAGTTTAAATGTGCCGCCGGAAATTTTTTACCATCTGGGGGAAATGTCGAAAGCAAAATTCCTTCTTGCAGCACTAATTCTGGACTGTTGCTGTTAAATACTGGTATGTTGTCTAATTGTCCGGGGAGTGGTCGCACTTCTTGGATTTGGAGGATTTCTTGAGGTGCGGGAGGGGTTTGGGCTAAGGGGATGATTGATATAATTGGCAGCATTTTTTGAGAGGAGTTTTTTTACCGCAGAGGGCGCAGAGGGCGCAGAGGAAGAGAGGGAGGAGAAGAGGATGTGAATATTTGTGTCTGGGGGGGTTTGTACGGAGATTTTGCTCGATTCTAGCAGAGATTGGGATTTTTACCGCGCCCACTGTTGTAATATGTATTTGTAAAATTTGGCTGTGTCTACTTTATCCATTGCTTGAATTTTTCGTCCTCCTATTTTAACTTTTGTGCGTCCTTGGCTGATGCCTTCGGTCACAATTTCTGTTTCCCATTCTCGCAGTTGATAAAATTCTGGATGCGCTAAATAAGCGGTTGCCAAAATGTCCCAAAAATAGTAATCTTGAGATATTGCTAGGGCATAACACTGTCCGGCTAAGTCGGAAATTGGATATTTGCGCTGTTTGGCTAAGAGATTGGAAAATTCTACAGTTAGCGGTACATTATTCGTGATGTCTAAAGGACACATGACAACGGGAATTTGGGTTTGCCAAATTCTCTCGATTGCTATCGGGTCCCAGTAAGCATTCCATTCCGCCGACATATCTTGTCCGGGTTCCATATCTTTGCT
Organism: Microcoleus sp. D3_18_C2; assembly: GCF_036702395.1. Taxonomy (NCBI): domain Bacteria; kingdom Bacillati; phylum Cyanobacteriota; class Cyanophyceae; order Oscillatoriales; family Microcoleaceae; genus Microcoleus; species Microcoleus sp. D3_18_C2. The sequence goes on from NZ_JAUBTG010000005.1 coordinate 41,624, forward strand.
AACGTTGCCGATAACGTTGAGGGCGCCTCCCATCCAGACAATTTCTTGAATTTTGCTTTCAATTTCTGGCGCGATATCTAAAGCTTGCGCTACTGTTGTTAACGGCCCCGTTACCATTAATGTGACTGGTGCGGCTGCATCTTGCAAAACTCGCACCATAAAGTTTTGTCCGGGTTCTGATATTAACGGCGTGTCAATGGTTCCTTTTTCATTTAGAATGGGAAGTCGATCGACTGCAAAGGAATCTCGCCGAAATAACGCCGGAAATGGGTTGAGTCCCCGCACCGTACTCGCCGCCACCGGAACTTCTGAACGCCCCATCAAATCAAGGATTTTGCGCGTTGCACTCACCGCCGGTTGAATGTAGCAGTCCGCAGGAGTTACAATTACTCCCAGAGTTTCGACTTCCTCCATTGTCATCAGCAACACGACTGAGAGATAGTCGTCAACTGCACCGTCGTGATCCATTAGTACGAGTTTTTTAGACATTTTGCTTCCCCGGTCACTGAATTACTGTAAACTACAAATATTAATTTTTTTGTGCGAGAAACACAACTGCCTTAACTATATGACCACAGTATCACCTTACGGCTCTTGGAAATCACCTATTTCTTCGGATTTAATTGTTTCTGGAACTGTCGGACTCGGACAAATTGCTATTGACGGCGATGATATTTACTGGGTTGAGGGAAGACCTTCGGAAGCGGGGCGAAGCGTCCTCGTGCGGCGCACTCCTGATGGTACAATCAACGACGTGACACCGCATCCTTTTAATGTTCGCACTCGCGTTAACGAATACGGCGGCGCTGCTTTTGCAGTTGCTGGCGGTGTTGTCTATTTCTCTCATTTTGCTGACCAACGTATTTATGTTCAAACATTAAATTCTCAACCCGAACCTCTGACTCCTGCTGCTAATTGTCGCTATGCAGATGCGATAGTTGACAAGCAACGAAATCGCCTGATTTGCGTGCGCGAAGACCATGCGGGTGAGGGGGAACCTGTCAATACTATTGTTAGCATTAATTTAGATAACGGCGAAGATATTCAAATCTTAACTCAGGGCAAGGATTTTTATGCTTCCCCTCGTTTAAGTCCAGACGGTTCTCAACTTTCCTGGATTTGTTGGAACCACCCAAATATGCCGTGGGATGGCACAGAATTGTGGGTGGCAGAAATTAAGGCTGACGGTTCTTTAGGTGAAAAATACTTGGTTGCTGGCGGGGTTGAGGAGTCGATTTTTCAACCGGAATGGTCGCCCGATGGAGTTTTGTATTTTGTTTCTGACAAGTCTAACTGGTGGAATTTCTACCGCTGGCAATCTAGAACCCCCCTCAATCCCCCCTTGGTAAGGGGGGAAGCAGAGATAGAAACCAGCTTGTGCGAAATGGCGGCTGAATTCGGACTTCCTCAGTGGGTTTTTGGAATGTCTACTTATGCCGTTGTCTCGGAAAGCAAAATTATTTGCACCTACACTCAGCAAGGCCTGTGGTATTTAGCGAGTCTTGATTTAACGACAAAGCATTTGACAACAATTGACACGCCTTACACTGATATTTCCTCCGTCAAAGCGCGGGAAGAAAATGTGGTTTTTCTGGCAGCTTCGCCGACAGAATCTAGTGCTATTGTACAATTAAATTTAGCAACAAGTCAACTAGAAGTTCTGCGAAAATCGAGCGATTTAAGCATCAACTCTGGTTATCTTTCTGTACCGGAACCTATCGAATTTCCCACGGAAAACAATTTGACTGCTTTCGGTTTCTTCTATCCCCCGAAAAATCAAGATTTTGCAGCACCTGCGGGTGAAAAACCGCCGCTTGTTGTGAAAAGTCACGGGGGCCCAACTGCTGCTACTTCTAGTAGCATGAATTTGAAAATTCAATATTGGACGAGTCGCGGTTTTGCCGTGCTCGATGTTAATTACGGCGGCAGCACTGGTTACGGCCGAGAATACAGAAAAAGACTGCAAGATAGTTGGGGAATTGTCGATGTTGATGACTGCGCTAACGGTGCTAAATATTTAGCTCAAAAAGGTTTAGTTGATGGCGAAAGAATGGCGATCGCCGGAGGCAGTGCAGGGGGGTACACCACTCTGTGCGCTCTTACTTTCCGCGATGTGTTTAAGGCCGGTGCGAGCTATTATGGAGTTAGCGATGTGGAAGCTTTGGCAACGGATACTCACAAGTTTGAAGCGCGCTATCTGGATGGATTAATCGGGCCTTATCCTGAAAGAAAAGATTTGTATGTAGCTCGTTCGCCGATTCATTCCGCCGAACGTTTATCTTGTCCCGTTATCTTTTTTCAAGGATTAGAAGATAAAGTGGTTCCGCCCAATCAAGCGGAAATGATGGTAGACATATTGAAAGCTAAAGGTTTGCCGGTTGCTTATGTTGCTTATGAAGGGGAACAGCACGGTTTTCGCCGTGCTGAAAATATCAAAAGAACTCTGGATGGCGAATTCTATTTCTATTCGCGGGTGTTTAAGTTTGAGTTAGCTGAACCTGTGGAGGAAGTGGTGATTTTCAATCTTTAGAAAAAATTAAGTTTGCAGTTGCTATGTCTTCGCTCAACGGCAACTGCAATCTTAGCATAATCCGCCAATTTTTAATGTGATTTACTTCACAAATTTTGCTGTTTACTATCACAAATTTTGCTGTTTATTGTCACACATTTAAAGGCAATACAGCTATAAATTTTTATAGTGCGATCGCCTTTGGTTGCCGCAGAAACGCCCGATCGCGCGATCGTCGAGTGAGAGAGTCAATTACTATGCAAACTCCTGTCCACCTGATTCCATCTGCTTTGGGCGAGCTGTTTGCCGAAGTGAATCAAAATGGCTACATTACTCTAGCCGATAGGTACGGTTTGATGGCTGCTATTTTTGACGAAAATTTGACTGAGGAAGACAAACGCTCGATCGATCGCCTGCTGCGCTCTGTGTGCCGGGGAAAGATAAAATTAGTTAACGAACTGTCTACGATCAGATAAGTGCCGATAATTTTCCTTGACGATAACTTTAAAATTCTCCACCATCAAAAAAAGTCCTAATTGTGTCATAATTAGGACTTCGAGGGAGGAAACCATTTTTAATTTTTGAACGATACAGAATTTACGCAAAAAAAGGGTGCGCTGCACCTTACATATTTAGATTCTGGCCCAACGAGTGAACAAGTTTAACGTGCAGGTATAGTTGTCGCCAACTGTAACTTGCTCAAACTTTCTTCAGGCTGAACATCCATCTGATAGCTGAGTGCCGAAGGAATACCGAGCACGCAGCACGGAAAATTATTGCCTAGTTCCTTAACCAGCGGGTGGTTGCCAGAATCGCAGCCCAAGAAGAGTAAATTTGCTGCTTCTAATTCCACCACATTTCTCAGTTCTGTAGCAACCCGCCCGATGCGTAAATGAGCTTTGAATAAACCGCGCCATTCCTCAGCCAAACAGCGCGCTTGCCACAGCAACTTATCTGCAACCTCGTACTCATTATTTTCACCATAAATTGCTTGGAAATAATGCGGGTCTATCCAATCTTTGTGCTGGGATACCGAGGGGATTTGGGTGGGTAAAGCGATCGCAGGCGCTGCACAATTTAGGGTGAATGTTTCCTCTAATTCCCACAATTTTGGCGTGTTAGCCAGGGAATTTTCCACAGCAAAATTTCCAGTATCTTCGCCGTAACCTTTTGGCGCTTCGTCGATCACGTAGACTACTTGAACCGTGACTTCTTTAGTTGTTACTAAACGAGTTTGATGCGCCATCCAAAGGGTAATATCCAGAGCTATTTGACTTTGAGCAGAACTGTTGTAACCGACAATAAAATTGATAGTTTTTGGCTGTTGTGGAGATTTGGATTTCTTAGAAATGGGTACTTTTGGCTCCGGCAGCAATACCATTTCTTCTGCTAAATTTTGGTATCCCAATGCACTTTCAAAACGCGCTAACATTGTTTTGAGATTCACAGGCTTGACCTCTATTAAGTGAATTGTTTTCTCTGTTCGTCGGGCGTTATTCGTCTTGGGTAAAGTAGCGATCGAGAAAATTCAAAGCATAGTTGCGGAGTTCGTAATACTCCTGGGATTCCCGCAACTCTTGGCGATCGCGCGGGCGCGCAAACGGCACTGACAAAATTTCACCTATCGTCGCAGCCGGGCCGTTTGTCATCAGTACAATGCGATCGGACATATAGATAGCTTCATCCACATCGTGAGTAATCATCATTGCAGCTTGTCTGTGATTTTCCCAGATGTCCAGCACCTGTTTCTGCAACTTGCCGCGAGTCAGAGCATCCAGCGCTCCAAACGGTTCGTCCATTAATAACATTTTCGGTCGAATCGCCAAAGCTCGCGCAATCCCAACCCGCTGTTTCATGCCCCCTGAAATTTCGTCTGGATATTTATCGGCTGCTGCCGTTAAGTTTACCATTGCTAGGTGTTCGTTGACAAGACTAATCTTCTGGGGGCGGCTAAGACTTTGCAAAACTTCATCAACTGCCAGCCGAATATTTTCCCGCACCGTCAGCCAAGGCAGCAAGCCGTAGTGCTGAAATACCATCATGCGATCGGCTCCAGGTTTGCGAATTTCTTTTCCTTCCAGAGTCACCATTCCCCCGCTCTGTTTTTCCAAACCAGCCACTATTTTTAGCAGCGTTGATTTGCCACACCCAGAGTGACCGATTACCGAAATAAATTCGTTTTCTCCAATACTTAAATTGATATTTTCGAGAACGCTAAATTCTGTACCGTCACCATTTTTGTAAGACTTGAACAAATTCTCTATTTCCAGAAATAGACGATCGCTTTTGACGGAATTTTTGGTACTGGTAGAAGTAGATGTGTATTGACTCACGGTATTCTCCTCAAAAATAGTAAAGTGTTAATTGACTTTTCTGGCTATTGCCTAAATCCTCAAATTGGGCAGTCGGTTTCAACCGACTTTAGCTATTAGCCAGGGAATTTATTCCCTGGCGGGACATGAGGGAAAAGGCAACATCTCAAACATTAAGACTGAAAAAAAGACTGAGGGCGGTTGGCTCGAATTTCAAAACTATTCAAATAACCCACCGGATCGCTAGGATCAAATGCCTGTTTATCAATAAAAAGTTCTGCAGGTTCCACTTGGTAATCCTCCTGGGGACACTCGATCGCCATTTCGGCAACAATCTGTCGGTAAAGGTCGGTTCTCCAAGCTTTTTTAGCTAATTCCTCAGCATTTTTCGGCACTTCTTTAATCTGTCCCCAGCGAGCGGCTTGAGTCATCAACCAAATACTTTGAGACTGCCACATAAATGTTGAATGATTTCCCGGTATTTGAGGCAAATTCTTAGGAATGTCATAGAAAATAGTTGCATCGGACGATTGTATGGTGCGGTCTTTTTCGTCAAACCCTCCATAGTTGTAGTCGCCAACTATTGCCGGTCGCGTAAATTTGTCGATCGCCCCTTGTTTCGGTTTCGCCCCCGTAAACGATCGCTCAGTCAGCAGCGCCGCTATTTCACTGCGATTTTCCGGCTTGCTGCAATACTGACAAGCTTCCACCATTGCCTTAACCAGCGAGTAATAAGTCTTCGGATTTTCCTCAATGAATGATTCCATTACTCCCAAAAGGCGATCGGGATGCCCCAGCCAAACTTCCTTGCCTTGCACGAAGGTAAAACCCACTCCCAAATTGCCTTGAATTGCCCGCGTGTTCCAAGGTTCGGCCACCATGTAAGCCTGCATGGCGCCAATCCTGATATTAGTTACCATCTGCGGTGGCGGCACAATAATTACCCGAAATTCTTTCAACGGATTCACACCCGCAGCCGCCGATATGTAGCGGACAAAGTATTCGTAAATCGAAGAACTCAGAACAACTGCCCAAACCCTGTTTTCTGGTGGCTGACTGTCAAAAAAGGCTCGAAATTGTTTGCCAAATTCTTCCAAATTGCCGTTGTATTCGTGCCACGGGCGCAAACCGAAATCCCACATAGCTTTGTTCATCGTCATGGCGTTGCCGTGGCGGTGAATTGTCATTGCCGCGCACAGGGGTGCGTGCCGCGCTCCTTCTGCGCCAATTCGGGCGTTTGTGACCGCGCCGGATACGACTGGGGAGGCGTCGAGGCGGCCGAAGATTAGGCCATCGCGGGAGGTTGCCCAGCTTGCTTCGCGGTTGAGTTGGACGTTTAAACCGTATTTGCGGAAAAAACCTTTTTTCCAGGCGATCGCAAATGGTGCACAATCGTTAACCGGCACGTATCCTACGGTTAAATTTGGTTTTTCTAAGGTTCGGGAATCGACAACCTGCTTTACGGCTGAGGCTTCTTCTGTCAGTCCTTTTGCCGATCGATCCGCGCTAATTCCACAACCAGATAAAGCCATTCCCGCCACCGCCGAGCCCATTCCTTGCAAAAACTCGCGGCGCTTCCATTCATTGGAAAACTTGTCACTCATACAATTTTAGATTTTAGATTTTAGATTTTAGATTTGAAGTTGTAGTTGTAGGGTGCGTCGCCACCAACCATCACAAACAAAAATCGACCATCGATGAGCGACGCACCTTACAGTTGACAGTTGATAGTTAACTGTTCGCTGCTGACTAATGACTGATGACTACTGACTAATCGCTAATGATTAATGACCGATCGATGCGTTACTAATTCCTGAACTTTGTCAACAGCAGCGTCGAGCCAAAGTCCAGTTAAGCCAATTACAAACACCGCTAAAAATACCGAACTCAGGTTCAAACGGCTCCACTCATCCCAGACAAAAAAGCCAATTCCCACGCCGCCTGTCAGCATTTCCACCGCTACAATTACCAGCCAAGCAATCCCCAAACTAATCCGCAAACCTGTAAAAATGTATGGCAAACTCGCCGGCCAAATTATCTTGGTAATTCGCCTCCAGCGTGGCATTTCCAAAACTTGCGCCACATCCAGATAATCCTTGGAAACGTTAGAAACTCCCAAAGCTGTGTTGATAATTGTCGGCCACAAAGACGTGATGAATATGACAAAAATGGCCGACGGCTCTGCTAAATTAAAAATCGATAAAGCTATGGGCAGCCAAGCTAGCGGCGACACCGGTTTGAAGATTTGAATCAGCGGATTGAGCGCCATCATTGCTGGTTTAGACATCCCGATGAGAAATCCCACGGGAATCGCAACTGCTGCACCCAGCAAAAATCCCACCAACACCCGCCGCAAACTCGCTAGCAGCAGCCAGCCAATGCCTATATCTCCAGGCCCGCGCTGGTAAAATGGATGCAATATGTAATCTAAATTAGCGATTAACGCCTGATAGGGAGTGGGAATCAAATCGCTGTTGAAGCTGGCAACAATCCACCACAAGCAAAGAATTCCCAAAAAACCCGCAGCAGGTAACAAAACTGCATCTCGGATGACAACGGGTTTTACACGCTTCCACGTTGCAACTCCTGCAACTACGATCGCAGATAAATTAAGCTGTATGAACATTTCAAACTCCTTCAGAGTCAGGGCAGGTACAAGAATCTTGAACAATACCAACCTGAGACACTGACGAAGCCAAACAATCTTTTTCAGAACATTTGGCTTTTCAGTCTCTTCTCAATGCCTGCGAAGTTAGCTGACGGGCTAGGACTGAGAGATGTCCTTCTCCTTAGTTTTCAAAATCAAAAATTACACTCAAATTTGGCAATTTTTAACTTTGCTTTTTAATTCTGTAGAGATTCGCCCCGAAAATTGGTTCCTCCGCTCCAGCCACACGCTTGGTTCGATCGCGCACTGCTGGATTAGGCTTGACTTTTTAAGCCAATTTCAATAAAATTAGCACTAGCATTTCATTTTGTCAATATGTCTTGAGGAGTAGCTATTGGCGATTTTAGATACTTTGGTATTACCAATCAATTTTTCTTCCTTCTTCCTTCTTCCCTCTTCCTTCTTCCTTCAAATCAGAAACCGAATAGTTACATAAACAGCCGCAGCCACCAATTGCAACGCCATCACAGGAAGCCCGTAACGCAGAAAAGTTTGAAAAGAAATCCGGCGCCCGTGGAGTTCAGAAATTCCCGCCGCCACTATATTAGAAGAAGCTCCTACCAAAGTGCCATTTCCGCCTAAAGTTGCTCCGTACATCATCGCATAAAACAGTGGCAGCACAGCAGGTGGAAACTGCCCTGCAAAATCCGGAGCCAGCACCTCTGCCGGTGCAAGCCCGATATTGACAACATACTGTTTTAGCAGTGGCACCATCGCCACTACCAAGGGAATATTTGGCACCACGCTCGACATCAAACCTACAAAAAATAACAACACTAAAGAACCCAGAAAAATATTCTTACCTAAAATCACTGCTAATATTCCAGATATATTGCCGATAACTCCGGTTTTTTCCAAACCGCCAATCAGCACAAAGATAGACATAAAAAATAGCAGCGTGCTCCAATCTAAATCCCGCAAAATATTATTAACAGAATCAATTTGGGAATGGTGAGCTAAAAGCATTGCCAAAGCAGCCCCCAACAAAGCAACGGCTGCCGGTGAAATAGGGACGGGCAGAGACTCTCCTATTACAAAAAATGTCAGCACGAAAGCTATAATTACACCGCCCACTGCTAAAACTCGTGGGTGATTGATTTTTGGGTGCGGCAAATGTTCCAAATCGTCTAATTTTTTGTTCCAAATTTCGCGGAACAGCCAAGGCAACATAACTACTATCACTCCTACTGCAATTGCCCCGCCCAAACTTAACTTTACCAGGTAATCTGCAAAGCTCATGTTAATAGCATCACCGACAATGAATGTCGCCGGATCGCCCACGATTGTCAGCAGTCCCGAACTGTTAGCTACAAATACCATTAAAATCAGTAACGGCACAAAATCTACACCGACTTCTTCTGCCATTGGCGGAATTAATGGTGCTAGCAGCATGACTGTCGTGGCATTGGGCAAAACTGCACAAATTGGGGTAGTAATTGCGACAATACCCAGCAAGAGATTTTTGCCTTTGCCTTTCGCCAAAAGCACCATTTGAGTTGCCAAGTATTCAAATACTTTGGTAGGCTCAAAGGCTCTCACCATTACCATGACTCCGAAGAATAAGCCCAGCGTGGCGTGACTCCGACCGATATATTCGATCGCGTTGTTTAACGTCATCACGTGGGTAAAAACCAGAATCACCGCTCCCAGAAATGCCGCAACTGTGAGGTGTATCCATTCTGTAATTATTAAGAAAATTACACATATAAATGTTGTTGCAGCGATCGCAGCTTGTACGTTTTCCATTTATTCCCCTGAAAAATTTAAAACTTAAAATTAAAAACTATTAGTGTGAGGCAATCTACTACTTTATGGCTCTTCTGTCAATAGGTTGAAGGGCTGATTATTGTAGTAACAAGCTGGGATCGACCCCTAGAGAGAGTTCCGGCACTGGGAAAAAATCACATCTAAACTACTTCTTTTGGCAGGGTCGCGATCGCCCGAAGTTTGATATGGCGATCTGGCGATCGCTCCACTACAATGAAGCATGGGCAATCTCTGCCAAACTCAACCCCCACGCAGACATCATGGACTACAGCCAAGTGCTCGCCGACAAAACCGATACTATCGTCAAGAAGTGGATTGAAGCAGTTCGTCAGGATCGGAAAATTGAAAGCGCTGAGGCATTACCGCACTCAGCAATCGAAAATCACATACCTCACCTGCTGGCGGCGATGGCCACAGTGCTTTCCCAATATCAAAACAGCGAAATAAAACTAATAATTGAAGCCAGTTTAGATCACGGATTTCTCAGAGCAGAACAAGGCTACGACGCAGCAGAAGTAGCCAGGGAATACCACTTATTGCGTCAAGTAATATTCTCGCAGTTAGAATCAGAATTGCTAGCAGGAACCACCGCCGACGTATTCAGAGCTTTTAGGCTGATAGATGCCGTAGTAGACGAAGCAATTGCCCAGTGTTTCAATAGCTACGTCGCTCAGAGGCTCCAGGAACTTCAACAAATTCAAACTCAGTTAAAACTCACCAATCAAGAACTCGCTCGCCTCGTCAGCGTTAATAAAGAAAACGTTTACCATTTAGCTCACGAACTCAAGACTCCTCTCAACTCCATTATTGGTTATTCCGAACTGTTCTTGCGCCAAGAAAAATGGCAATCTGAAATTAAAGATACCCTCCCAGGTATCGAACACATCGAGCGAGTATTGCGTAATGGCAGACAGTTGCTTCGCCTGATTAATGACACACTAGAACTTTCTCGCGCCGAGGCAGGAAAAATTAAACTTAACTTGCGGCCAACTAATGTACGATCGGTAATTAACACCGTAGTAGAAATGATGCAGCCAATTGCTGATGCTAAAGGACTAAAGCTCGCCGTTACCAGCGACGGCGGCCCAACACAAGTAATCTCCGACTATGGGCGGCTGCAACAAATTCTGATCAACCTGCTGAGCAATGCCATTCGCTATACAGAATCTGGTAGCATCGAATTAAGTTGCCGCCATGCTGGAGAAGGAAATTGGGCGATCGCAATTACAGATACCGGCATTGGCATCGCCCCCGAAGATACAAACCGCATCTTTGACCCCTTCTTTCAAGCAGGAGAAGCAGGCAAACAGCTCTTTCCTACCGACAGCACCGGTCTGGGATTAGCGATAGTATCGCGGCTCGTCACGCTGCTGCAAGGCAAAATCGAGTTAGTATCAGAAATAGGAGTCGGCTCAACTTTTACCGTGATTCTGCCGCAAGAAGTTAAAATACTCCAAGAAGTAAGCTAAACATTAAGTTCAAATTTTTACATCCGAAAATCCTATGCCCGCAGCCAACCTTAGCCCTTCCACCACCGCCTTTCCCCTCACCGCCGTAGTCGGGCAAGAAGCAATCAAATTAGCCCTGCTGTTAGCAGCAGTCGATCCCGGATTGGGAGGAGTTGCGATCGCAGGCCGCCGCGGTACAGCAAAATCAGTAATGGCCCGCGCCTTGCACTCCTTACTGCCACCCATTGAAATTGTTAAAGATTCTTTTTGCAACGCCGAACCTAATGAAATTGTTGCAGAACAGGCATCAGGCTTGTTACCAGAAAATGGCGGGCAAGATGCCCACACCACCGATAGTAATTCCCCAAATACAGAAATAATTCCCACACCCTTCATTCAAATTCCTTTGGGTGTCACCGAAGACAGACTCTTAGGTTCAGTCGATGTCGAACAATCAGTGAAATTCGGCCAAACCGTATTTCAACCCGGACTCTTAGCCCAAGCAAATCGAGGCGTACTTTATGTTGACGAAATCAACCTCCTCGATGACAACATTTCCAACCAATTGCTAACAGTATTAACCGAAGGGCGCAACCAAATAGAGCGCGAAGGCATTAGCTTTCAACACCCATGCAAACCTCTATTTATCGCCACCTACAACCCCGAAGAAGGGCCACTGAGAGAACATTTGCTCGATCGAATCGCGATCGTACTTTCAGCCGACGCAGCACTCGAACTACAAGAAAGAGTCTATGCAGTAGAACAAGCTTTATCCTACTCCAGCTCCCCCCAAGACTTTCTCAATCAATACAGCGAAGACACCGACAACCTCAAAACCCAAATCATCCTAGCCAGAGAATGGCTCAAAGATGTCAGCATTAAACGCGAACAAATTGCCTACCTAGTAGAAGAAGCCATCCGGGGTGGCGTTCAAGGACACCGCGCCGAAATATTCGCAGTCCGCGTCGCCAAAGCCGCCGCCGCCATCGAAGGACGCACAGAAGTTAACGCCGAAGACCTGCGCCGCGCCGTAGAATTAGTCATCGTACCCCGCGCCACCATCATCCAAACTCCCCCAGACGAAAACTCTCCTCCTCCTCCCCCCCCACCGCCTCCCCAAAAGCAGTCAGAACAAGAACAAGACGAACCAGAAAACGAGCAAGAAGACGAAGAAGACCAAGAGGATGAAGACAACCCGGAACCTGAAGAAGAACCAGAAAAAGATACCATTCCCGAAGAATTTCTCTTCGACCCCGAAGGCGTAATTCTCGACCCCAGCGTGCTTTTATTCGCCCAACAATCCGCCAACAAACAAGGCAAATCCGGCAGCCGCAGCACCATTTTCTCGGAAGATAGAGGCCGTTACGTCAAGCCAGTATTACCCAAAGGCCCCGTTCGCCGCATCGCCGTTGACGCCACCCTCAGAGCCGCCGCACCTTACCAAAAAGCCCGCCGCGACAGGAATTCTCACCCCCCCCAACCCCCCCTTAGTAAGGGGGGGCAAGAGGCGAGTCAACCCCCCCGAAGCTTGGGGGGGCAACAGACGAGTCAACCCCCCGGTCAAGGGGGGGTTCAGCGCAGTGTATTTGTGGAACAGGGAGACATTCGGGCGAAGCGCTTGGCCAGAAAAGCTGGAGCTTTAGTCGTCTTTGTCGTCGATGCTTCCGGTTCGATGGCCCTCAACCGAATGCAGTCGGCCAAAGGTGCAGTCATGCAGCTACTGACAGAAGCTTATCAAAGCCGCGACCAAGTTGCTCTCATTCCCTTTCGCGGAGAACAAGCAGAAGTGCTGCTACCGCCGACTCGCTCCATAGCCTTGGCCCGCAAGCGTTTGGAACGGTTGCCCTGTGGCGGCGGTTCCCCCCTGGCCCACGGTTTGACTCAAGCCGTGCGGGTGGGAGTCAACGCCCGTCAGTCTGGAGATATCGGTCAAGTTGCGATTGTCGCAATTACTGACGGGCGGGGGAATATTCCTTTGGCTCGTTCTTTGGGGGAACCGATTGTAGATGGAGAAAAGCCAGATATTAAAGCTGAATTGTTAGAAATTGCTGCCAAAATTCGCGGTTTGGGAATGCAGTTGCTGGTGATTGATACCGAGAGCAAGTTTATTTCGACTGGCTTTGCGAAGGAATTGGCCAAGACTTCTGGAGGGAAATACTATCACTTGCCGAAAGCTACCGAACAGTCGATCGCAGCTATGACTAAAAATGCTCTGCGCGACGCGATCGGCTAAAATCCTGATATCCTGATTGATCTGCGATTATCCGCGTGTATCTGCAGTTAAAAATCCAAAAATTAGACTTTTGGCTAAAAGTCTAATTTTTAACTCTCACTTTCCGGCGAGTCAGCGCCAGCGAACCCGCAACTAAACCCAACCCTACCACCGCCGAAGGCTCAGGAATTCTTGCCGGGAGAGGCTCCGGCTTTGCCGGCCCCCGGCTCGGTATTCCAGAATTTGCTTGGGTGAATTGCTCGGTATTTTTAGCCAGCAGCCAATTTTCTGAACCCTGCCCAGAAGTAGCGGTATAAACGGCTCGGACATTAGCTGCAACGGCAGGTTGACCGCCGGAAATAACGGCGGCAGCCAATAAAATTCCGGCTGTAGGTGGCAATAATTTGCGCTCAAAAAATGTGGGCATTGGACATTACCTATTTAGCAGTTTTTCGATAGAACTCGATCTATTCATTAATTTTCTGGGTATCCTCTATCTGAGCTACCTTAGTAATTAACGGAAGCGATTTTTGATTGGCGATTTTACATTATTGAAGTTTCTGGTCTCTAGTTTAAACTAAATCGCCCATCAAAAGCCTAAAATTAACTGTGATCCCTGCCTCTAGCATATACTCCTTAATCCGCAATCGTAAATCCCCCATCCCAAATTGATTTACATCCGCTATTTGCGATTTTATCGACTTTAAGGTAGCCCTTGACCGCAGATAGCGCCGACCTCTTAAACTCAATTATAGCTTAGCCACGACGCGCAACGGTGCGAGAGGGCGACACGGCACAGACCTGTACGCAGTCGATTATAAACAATCGATCCCTGCGTTGGAGTGATTTCACCCCCGTTCTTTATCAAATCTTTAAACTCTTTGAGGTTTTGCAAACAAAGTGTAAAGCTGTCAAAATGATAGATAGCAATTCTCAGCCCAAATTAGGTAAATCCTCGTGAGTAACACTAGCAATTTCCGCGAAGCCGTGCGCGAGGCCAAAAACCACGCGCTGGTAGGCCCCAACGTCATCTCCAACGCTCTCCCCTTCGTGGGCGGCGGACTTGTCTTAACTGCTGTCGGCACCTACGGTGGCCTCGGAGTGATCCGCAACTATCCCGGGATCTTCTTTCCCACGTTCATTGCCGCGATCGTCCTACAATTAATTCTGTTCTTCGTCGCCCGCGGCGCAGCCGAACAAAATAACAAAAATACCGCTTTGCCTCTGCTGGCAACCTACAGCTTGCTTACAGGCTACACCCTCAGCGGATTGGTGTCTATAGCCCTCAGAAGCGAAGGCGTCGGCATCGCCGGTATTGGTTTTGCAGCCCTCGGCTGCGGCATTACCTTTATCGCCGCCCGCCAAATTGGCTCCAACCTTTCTGAACAAGACGGCATGGCCCTCACCAAAACTATCAGTTTAGGTGTGATTGCTTTGTTAGTCGTCGTTGGCGGCCAGTTTCTGCTATCTCTATTTGGCGTCTACACCCCAACCTGGTTGGAAATTGGCATTTCTGGCATCGGCGTGTTTATATTTGCCGGCGCTGCGATCGTCGATTTTTACATATTACCCCGCAGCTACCGCGACGACCAGTATTTGCCCGCCGCTCTGTCGATGTACTTGACCTACATCAACTTGTTCATTTTCATTCTGCGCCTGCTGATTGCTCTCAACGGCCGGGATTAAGTGAAACTTTAGCTTAAAAAAACCGCGGCTCGATGTCGATCGAGCTGCGGTTTTTGATTAAAATTTGAAATCAAGCAAGATAGTCGTCATCGCCGCCTCGGTCTTTATACAAAAAACTTATATCATGTTCACAGCCTGCAGGCATAAGGTATAATTTTAATTTTTAATCACTCAATCACACCTCTTGTTATCTAATTCTGTCGATCGCGATTTCAATATTAATCACAAATTAATTGGAGAAAACTCATGTACTTAAAATATGAAGATATCAGGAGAGTCAGCGTAGAAATTACCTCCAGGTGCAATGCAGCTTGTCCCCAGTGTCCCCGCACCGGCAACCCGATTTTGCCGGGGGCAGAATTAAAGATGGAGGATATTGAGAGAATTTTCCCACAAGAGTTTTGCTCTCAGTTGGATTTGGTGTATATGTGCGGCAACTACGGCGATGCTATGACTAGCAATACCACAATTCCCGCGATCGAGTATTTGCACCGCATGGGAGTTCCTCAAATCGGGCTTTATACTAATGGTAGCGGACGCAATCCCGACTGGTGGCAAGCCCTGGCAAAGGCGATGACAGGAGAACACGATAGCGTAACTTTTAGTATCGACGGGTTGGCAGATACTAACAGCATCTACCGCCAAAATACCAACTGGGACAGAATAATGCAGTCTGTTAATGCCTTCATCCAAGCTGGCGGAAAAGCTGTATGGCACTACTTGATTTTTGAACACAACCAGCACCAAGTAGAAGCAGCACGGGATTTAGCCCAAAAATTAGGATTTGTCGAGTTTGTACCGAAAGCAACCTCTCGTTTTGTGGCGAAAGAGATTTATGAAAAAGAGTCCGCCAATCAACAGCCTCAGAAGGCAGAAAAGTCTCAGGTAGATGCCAAGAGCGATCGCCCAAACCAACCAGCAACAAATAATGCGTCAGCTCCTCAAAATCAAACACAGACCGCTGTTGGATTGCACAAACAAGCTGAGGAATTCTTGAAACAAGGAAAGCTATCAGAGGCGATCGCAGCCAGCCAACAAGCCCTAAAAAATCAACCTAATTTTGCAGCAGCCTGGAAAACTTTAGGCAATGCTGTTCAAGGTTTGGGGAAGATGCAAGCAGCAGCAGACTGTTACGCCAAGGCCCTCAAAATTCAGCCTAATTTTCCAGAAGTTTATGCTAATGTCGGCAGTCTTTATGCTCAACAGCAACAGTGGCAGCCCGCTAGTGCTTATTACCAAAAGGCGATCGAGCTTAAACCCAATTTTGCAGGAGCTTATCGCAATTTGGCTAAAGTGTTGACACAGTTGGGGCAACCAGAAAAAGCAAATTATGCTTGGTATCAAGCTATAGCAATCGAAACCACTCAAGCACCAGAAGCAACTCCTTCTGTCCCATCAAAGCCAGCCAGCGAAGAACTCCAACCCCCATCCTTGGAACAATATAAAAATCCCCAGGGAGACCAATTTCTGCAAGCTGTAGAAAAATTTGGTAGCCTAAACAATTACTACCGAAATGTAGAAATTAGCTGTCAAACTCAAGCCAGCAAAGAGATTTTCATCAGTTTTGAAGCGGAACTCTGGCCTTGCTGTTGGGTAAGCCATACTAAATACGCTGTTTATAACCACACTTACAGACCGCAAATGCTGGCTTTAATTGAAAAGTATGGAAATGGCTTTAATTCTCTCAGAACTCAATCAGTGAAAGATGCGATCGCCAGAGATTGGTTTCGCGAAGACCTCACAAAAAGTTTTTCCTGTTCCAAAAGGTTGGACGTATGCGCTCACGAATGCGGTAAAACTTTCAATTCAACCGGTTCGCAGTATATATAGCAATCCTAAATGAATCGTAAATTTTTTACCCCACCCCAACCCTCCCCTTATCAAGGGGTTTGTGTGTACACGGTAGCCTTAGCAAGGGGGGCTGGAGAGGATCTTTCTCAACAGCTACGCGAAGCATTAGCAGCACCGGGGAAAGAGCGAATTCGAGATTTAGTGAAAAATCCCCTGAGATGCCCGCTGCTGTGCGGCACTTGGCAGTCGTTGGATGGGGATTTGCCGGATACTAAGGCGAAGCTTTATCAACGGTTTGTGACAACTTTGTATCAGTGGAAAAAACCGCGCCTGAATTTGATTCAGCAGCAGGAATTGAATGCTGCTTTGGGGAAATTGGCACTTTCAGGGATGTTAAATGAAACGTCCCGGTTTCAGTTGCGAGAAAGTGTGGGATATCGGGTGATGGGTGCATCGCAGTTTGAGTTAGCTTGTCGTTTGGGTTGGCTGAATTTAGTGGCGAGGGATGCGGAGACGGCGGAGGGGATTTATGCTTTTTACCATCCGACGTTTCAGGAATATTTTGCGGCGTTGGCGGTTGAGGATTGGCACTTTTTCTTGAATCACTTTCCTAAGAATCCGCAACATCCTGATGCTAGGTATCGCATTTTTGAGAAGCAGTGGAAGGAGGTTATTTTGCTGTGGTTGGGGCGTGAGGAGGTAGGGAAGGAGGAGAAGGAAGCGTTTATTAAAGCGTTGGTTAAGTTTAAGGTTGGGTGGGATAAATTTTATGGATATCGGGCATATTTTCTAGCGGCTGCGGGGATTGCTGAGTTTAAAGATTGTAGTCTTGCTGATGAGATTGTGTCGCAGATTGTTATTTGGGGATTTGGTTATTTTAATAAGCAAAAACAGGAGTGGCGGACATTTCTCGATCCAATTGTCGAGAGGGCAAGGGAAGTTCTGAAAGAAACAGATCGCCAAAGGGCTATCTCCGCTTTAATCGAGTTGATCCGCAATTCAGGTGATGAATATACCCGGAGGGAAGCGACCAGAAGTTTGGGGGAAATCGGCAAAAATTGCCCAGACACGATCGCCACTTTAGTCGAATTAATCAATACTTCTCAGGATGAAGTTACTCGGTGGCAAGCGGCCGATATCTTGGGTAAAATTGATAAAGATAGCCCAGTAGCGATCTCCGCTTTAGCAGAGTTAATTCACACTTCTGTTGAGAAAAACACCTGGAAGCGAGCGGCATATAGCTTAGGGAAGATAGGAAAAGATAGCCCAGAAGCGATCGCCGCTTTAGTAGAACTAATCCGCAATTCAGTTGAGAACGGTTTCTACCCGGTTTTCGGGTGGTCTAACGTACCTACCTGTATAATAGTGGCATATAGCTTAGTGAAAATAGGCAAAAATAATCCAGTTGCGATCGCCGCTTTAGTCGAGTTAATCCGCACTTCAGATAATAAAGTTACTCAAGGGCGAGCGGCAGAAATTTTAGGTAAGATAGACAAAGATAACCCGGTAGCGATCGAAACTTTATTGGATTCAATCCGCAACTACCGTCCTAAAGATAATCGTTATCAAGCGGCAGAAAGATTAGCAACAATCGGCAAAAATAACCCTGTTGCGATCGCTGCTTTAGTCGAGTTAATAAGCACTTCCCGCAATCAAGTTACCCGGTGGCGAGCCGCAGAATGTTTGGGAAAAATAGACAAAGGTAACACAGTAGCGATTTCAGCTTTAGGCGATTTAATCCGCACTTCAAACAATAAAATAACCCAGTCATCAGCAGCAGCAAGTTTAAACAAAATAGGCAAAGATAGCCCAGAAGCAATTTCCCTTTTAGTCGAGTTAATCCGCCATTAAGGTGATGAATTTACTCGGCGTTTAGCGGCAGGAAGCTTGGGGGAAATCGGTAAAGATAGCCCAGAAGCAATCTCCGCTTTAGTCGATTTAATCGCTAATTCTCAGAATGAATATACCCGACGGCAAGCAGCAGAAAGCTTGGGGAAAATCGGCAAAGATAGCCCGGAAGCGAACACCGCTTTAGTCGAGTTAATCCGCAATTCAGGTGATGAACATACCCCGTGGGAAGCAGCATCTAGCTTAGGGACAATAGGAAAAGATAGTCCTGAAGCGCTCGCCATCTTAGTCGAGTTAATCGGCAATTCAGGTAATGCAGATACCCTGTGTCGAGCGGCATCTAGCTTAGGGAAAATAGAGAAATATTACACAGTTGCGATCGCGACTTTAATAGAGTTGATTCCTAATTATCACCCTGAATATTCTATTTTTGACCCGGCAGATAGCTTACTGAAAATTATGAAAGGTAAACATTTCGCTACCGCAGTTTCAGGTTTAAAAAAATGCCTAACTTCCGAAATCTACAAAAATAATTTGGGTCGCAATGAGAAGTGCTACGGAGTCATCTGGGAGTGTGCCGAAAATATGACTTACCCAGAATTTTATCAAGCATGGCACGCTTAACCCACCGCTGGAATTGCCCTTAACAGGTTTTGGGCCAAATCAAGAGGACTTGCCGAATGCGGTACAGAATTGGATGGGAGGGATGGGTTCGCGATCCAGGGGCCGGACACCCCACCGTGCCCAAGGCATGACAACTTAACGTTAAACCCAGTCACAGACTGCTGTTTGACCATTAAATCTCGATCCCCCCTAGCCCCCCTTAAGAAGGGGGGGACAAGAGTCCGATCAAAGTCCCCCTTCTTAAGGGGGATTTAGGGGGATCTAGACTATGGTAAAAAGGAGATTTCTCAAAGGTTGGAGTCTTAAGTTGAAACGAAGAAGGGCAATGCCGTTTCCCTACAGGTATTACAAAAACGTGCGATCGACCAAAAGCAGATGCGAACCAATCCTTTAACCTACAATACTATTTTTAGAGATGCCATCACCGAGCCTCCCAAAGACTCCCCCAAACCATGCCCAAACCAAAAAAGACCCCCGCCAAAACCTACACTGAAATCAACCTCAGCGATCCTCAATATTACTTCAACCGAGAACAAAGCTGGCTAGAATTCAACAACCGCGTGCTTCACGAAGCTCTCGACCCCCGCACGCCCATCCTAGAAAGGCTCAAATTTCTAGCTATTTTTAGCTCCAACCTAGACGAATATTTTATGGTGCGCGTGGCCGCCCTCAAACAGCAAGTACAAGCAAAAGTCAGCAAATTGACTTCCGACGGCAGCACCCCTCAACAACAGCTAGATGCCCTTAACCAGCGACTTTTGCCAATGGTTTCTCAGCAACACTCTTATTTTGAGCAAACCCTGCGGCCGAAACTAGCAGCAAGCGGCATCTACATTCTTGACTACATTGACCTCAATCAAGAACAGCGGAATTACTTGCATCGCTACTTCAAAGAACAAGTATTTCCCGTACTCACTCCCCTAGCAGTTGACCCCAGCCACCCATTCCCCTACCTTTCCAATCTCAGCCTCAATTTAGCAGTAGTAGTCAGGGACCCCGACACGCGGGAAGAATTATTTGCCCGCGTCAAAGTACCGCAGGTTTTGCCGAGGTTTTTGCCACTACCGGGGGATTTGCAGTGGCAGCAGAGGGGCAAATCTCCGGTTTGGACTGGCGTGCCCCTAGAACAGGTGATTGCCCACAATTTAGAAGCTTTGTTTCCGGGGATGGACATTCAGGAATATCACCCGTTCCGCATTACTCGCAATTCCGATTTGACGGTGGAGGAAGATGAGGCGGAGGATTTGCTGTTGGCAATAGAACAGGAACTCCGCAAGCGCCGGTTTGGAGGTTCTGCGGTGCGAATGGAAATTCAAGCGATTATGCCACCTGCACTGCGAGATATGCTGATGGAAGAGCTGGATCTCGGTGAGCAAGATGTTTACGTCGTAGAGGGGCTGCTAGGCCTCAAGGATTTGATGTCTTTTGTGGGGCTGCCGGTGCCGGAACTGAAAGACCCGCCTTGGACTCCGGTTGTGCCGCCCCGTTTGCGGAACTCGGAATCACCAATGATTTTAGGCAAATTAATGTTGGATGCTGAGGAGGGCGAGGATATTTTCACCGCCATCCGCCAGGGGGATTTGATGCTACACCATCCTTATCACTCGTTTGCGGCGACGGTACAGCGGTTTATTACTGAGGCGGCGCACGATCGCTCTGTGTTAGCGATTAAGATGACTTTATACCGCACTTCGGGAGATTCGCCGATCGTCAGCGCCTTAATTGAAGCAGCAGAAAACGGCAAGCAGGTAGCCGTTTTAGTAGAGCTCAAAGCTAGGTTTGACGAAGAAAATAATATTAATTGGGCTCGCAAGTTAGAACAAGCTGGAGTCCACGTAGTTTACGGTTTGGTGGGGCTCAAAACCCACACCAAAATTGTGATGGTAGTGCGTCGCGAGGACGATTACATCCGCCGCTATGTCCACATCGGCACCGGCAATTACAATCCCAAAACAGCCGGACTCTATACCGATGTGGGTTTGTTGAGTTGTCGCGAGGATTTGGGATCGGATTTGACGGATTTGTTTAATTATTTGACGGGTTATTCGCGGCAGGTATCTTATCGCAAATTGTTGGTGGCACCGGTCAATATGCGCGATCGATTTTTAGCTTTAATTCGCCGCGAGGCAGACTTCTGCCGCTTGCAGGCCGAAGGTGGCACCGGTAGCTGTGGCCGCATTGTCGCTAAAATGAATGCTTTAGTTGACCCTCAAATCATTGTTGCTTTGTACGAAGCTTCCCAAGCGGGAGTGAAAATTGATTTGATTATTCGGGGGATTTGCTGTTTGCGTCCCGGCGTTGAAGGTGTTAGCGAAAATATCAGAGTTATCAGTATTATCGGCCGCTTTTTAGAGCATTCTCGGATGTTTTATTTTTTCAACGGTGGCGACGAAGAGGTGTATATTGGTTCTGCTGACTGGATGCAGCGCAATCTCACCAGACGGGTTGAGGCCATAGTTCAAGTGGAAGACCCGACAATTGCTAAGGAATTGCAAGAAATTTTGGGCGTAATGCTGGCTGACAACCGCCAAGCTTGGGATTTGCAGCCGTCAGGACACTACTCTCAGCGGCGGCCGCCTGCTAATTGCCCGGAGGTGAGCTCTCAGCAAATTTTGATGGATATGGTTTTGAATTAGTTATTAGTCATTAGTCATTAGTCATTAGTCATTAGTTGTCAGTTGTCAAATTTGCAGTTAGCAGTGTAGGTTCTTGTTAGCTATTAAGCTGTACTGCATTTAATTTTGACTTTGGGGGCGGGCAAGATGCCCACCCCACAAGATTTTTACTAACATAATTATCCAAATTAAATGCGCGACAACTAATGACTACTGACTAATGACTACTGACTAATGACTACTGACTACTTAACTGTTAAAAGTACGCTTGAATTCTTCTAAGAGATCATCAATTTCTTCGATCGCCTGACTCACATCTATTCTCAGGGATCCCAAGTCCGATCGATCTAACAGCCGCACGAGGGATTCCCGCTTGACTTCGATCTGTGCTACGCGCTCTTTGAGTGTTTGTGCATCCATGGTTTTTTGCCTTTGCTACTATTAACAAAAATATTTGACATTCCCCCCTGCGAACAGACGGAGATTCTTAATTCACCGACATCCCTTTTTGGGCAAATCCTTCACTGTTTTTATATGGTAAGTGATGAACCTGCTCAGGATTTTTTGGTCTGTGTTATAGTTTGATTGTACATCAAAACCTCAGCCAAACTTCAGCCACATTTTAGCGCAAAAAAGGCGGACGTTTGGTATCTGCGGGTTTATTTTTCATCATTCCAGCTAAAAATCGCTTCAGGGCTTTCTCCCGGTTTTTCATAAAAGCCGCCCAAAATCCCGGTTGATATTCATCCATTGTCTTGGCTAGGGCCCAGACATCGATCGCTAAGATATTATAAAGCCTTTCATCTTCGCGCTTGAGCGAGTTAATCTGCTCCAGAACCGCCTTGTTTGCTCCAGCAGTTTGTTTGTCTTCGTCTTTAATCATGTCCGAAAAATGGTTGAAAGGGCAAGAGTGTCGATCGCGATCGCCACTCTGTATACTTTGATGATACTGCCGATCTCGATTGCCTTCTGGAACCAAAGCCGCGCAATTAACACGGATATTTACCAATGGCGCGCCCGGACGAGTCCGGCTGGATAAGCTTCTGAAGCTAGAGACAAGACTGTGGATGCACACCGCTCCCGCGCTCATCGATGCTAGCAGTTTTTGCAGGTCTTTTGGCAAAAAAACTAAATTTATTCAAGACTTTTTGACAGATAATAATTAAAGTATATTTTTTCTGTCCGACTACTTACCTCACTAATATGTTACGTAAAATTTCTTTAGCAAACCTAGCCTTAGTTGTGGGCGGTATTATAGCAGCAGTCGGTTTCGGAGCCTACTTCACAGACAGACCTACCCTGAACCTAGCCGGTTTTTTTTATGGAATTCCGCTGTTGCTAGGAGGTTTGGCCCTGAAAGCCGCCGAACTCGAACCGGTGGAGTTCACCGAACCTACCTCTGCTGAAGTTCTTCTCCTGCGAGAAAGTCAGGCCACAGATACTCAAAACCAAGTCCGCAAAGATGTCACCCGATTTCGCTACGGCCAACCCGCGCACTTAGATGATGCTTTGGAGCGCTTGGGCTTAGCCCCGACAGACGAGGAACGGCCTCTCCTGCAAGGGTTGCGGGAAGTTGATGTTGATGGTGCTTATGGGTTAATTTTAGAGTTTTATTCGCCACTACTGCCGATCGACTTATGGGAAGAAAAGCAAGACAAAATAGCTACTTTTTTTGGGCCCGGTTTGCGCGCACAAGTGACTCAAAAGGCTGGTGACAAAATTGAATTGGCTCTAATTAAAAATACTCAAGTTTAAAGTATTCTGAAGTTTTGAGTGCAGAAATTTTGAAGTCGCCAATTAATAATTAATCCTGCACCGGCTCAGATACTGATTTTAGCGGCAGCGTGAAACCTGTCGCTATCAACAAAAGCTCAATCCGCAATTGGGCGATCGCCAAAATTGGATTTTCCTTCATTACAATAGTGATCGGCAATCTTACAGCAATTTGCGACCAAATTGCTGTAGATCAAAACTTAAATAAAAATAGGTTTTTTCGCTGCCATGAAAGAAACCGGGTTTCAGGCTTAAGCAAATTCATGTTTTTAGAGAAACTGCAGGCAAGTTAAGGATAAACAGAGTTAATCAGCATTAACAAACAAGCGAGAACGAGTAATAAAACGCTCTCCCTCCGGCCCTTCTAGGGAAAAATCGCTGCCTCCTGGCCCCGATGCCACGTCTATAATTAACTGCGTGTGCTGCCAATATTTGTATTGCTGCGCTGCAATATAAAAGGGACAACCGCCTATTTCGCCCAGCAATACGTCACCATCACCGATTATCAATTCGCCATCGGGAAAGCACATGGGGGAACTACCGTCGCAGCAGCCGCCGGATTGGTGAAACATCAATTGTCCGTGTTGAGTTTTGAGATGGTTGATTAATTTTAAAGCGGCTTCTGTTGCGGTGACTTTGGCAGTTTCCATTGCAGTCTCTTTGTGTAGCAATTTTATTTCGTTTTTGAATGAGATTTTTTTTTATAAACCGCAGAGGGCGCAGAGGGCGCAGAGAAGGAGAGGAAAGAGAGAAAGAAGGAGTTCGCGAATCATTGAAGTTTGTCTTTCTTCTTTCTTTCTTCCCAATGACTAAAATCTTAGAAGAAACCTAATGCTTTCGGGCTGTAGCTGACTAACAAATTCTTGGTTTGCTGGTAGTGATCTAACATCATTTTGTGATTTTCGCGGCCGATACCGGATGATTTGTAGCCGCCGAATGCTGCGTGGGCTGGATATAGGTGATAGCAGTTTGTCCACACGCGGCCTGCTTGAACGGCGCGGCCCATGCGGTAGGCGGTGTTGATGTCGCGAGTCCAAACTCCGGCACCTAAACCGTAGAGGGTATCGTTGGCAATTTCTAATGCTTCGGCTTCGTCTTTGAAGGTGGTTACTGCTAATACTGGGCCGAAGATTTCTTCTTGGAAAATTCGCATTTTGTTGTTTCCTTTGAAGACTGTTGGCTGGAAGTAATAGCCGTCTTGCAAGTCGCCGGATAAGATGTTTCTTTCGCCACCAATGAGGCATTCTGCGCCTTCGGCGTGACCGATTTTGACGTATTCGGCGATTTTTTCCATCTGGTTGATGGAGACTTGCGCGCCGAGGGCGGTTGTCGGATCTAAGGGGTTGTCTTGTTTGATTTGGCGGATGCGATCGATCGCCCTTTCCATGAATCGATCGTAGATTGACTCCTGAATTAAGGCGCGGGAGGGACAGGTGCACACTTCGCCTTGATTAAATGCAAACATGACTAATCCTTCGACTGCTTTGTCGAGGAATTCGTCGTCTTGGGCGCAGATATCTTCAAAGAAAATGTTGGGAGATTTGCCACCTAGTTCTAGGGTGACGGGGATGACGTTTTGGGAGGCGTATTGCATGATTAGCCTGCCGGTGGTGGTTTCCCCGGTGAAGGCGACTTTGGCAATCCGGGGACTGGTGGCGAGGGTTTTGCCGATTTCGGCGCCGGGCCCGTTTATTACGTTGATAACGCCGTCTGGTACTAAGTCGGCGATGATTTCCATCAGTACCAAGATTGAGGCGGGGGTGGGGCCTGCTGGTTTGAGCACGACGCAGTTTCCGGCGGCGAGGGCTGGGGCGAGTTTCCAGGCGGCCATTAATATCGGGAAGTTCCACGGGATGATTTGTCCGATGACGCCTAGGGGTTCGTGGAAGTGGTAGGCGACTGTTGTTCCGTCGAGTTCGCCGATCGACCCTTCTTGAGCTCGGATGCAGCTTGCGAAGTAGCGGAAATGGTCGATCGCCAGCGGTATGTCTGCGAGGCGGGTTTCGCGAATTGGTTTGCCGTTGTCCCAGGTTTCGGCGATGGCGAGGCGATCGAGGTTTTCTTCGATGCGATCGGCTATTTTGTGTAAAACCCGCGCCCTATCGGCTGGGGAAGTCTTACCCCACTTGTCTTTCGCGGCGTGGGCGGCATCCAGTGCCAATTCTACATCCTCGGCGGTCGATCGGGGGATTTGACAAATTGATTTTCCTGTAATTGGAGACAGGTTTTCCGAGTATTTCCCTTTCACCGGTGGCACCCACTTGCCGCCGATAAAGTTGTCGTAGCGAGTTTGAAAAATCGACTGACTGCCGGATTGAACAGGTGCTGCTACTACCATTTTATTACCTGATTAAAATTTGTTTTCGCTGGCAATTGAAATCTCTTGCATATCAACTATCGTCTATTTTCCGCAACTTCGGTCAGTTCATATACAAAATTTTACATTTTTCCAAAATTTTGCAGTCCCTGTAGGGGCGGGTTCACCAACAATCTGAGGCTAAAACAAACCATCTCAAAAACCCGCCTCCACCCTACGGTAAACACTATTATTAATTAACTGTTCCAGTATCGTTTATTTTCGCTCTCTTCGGTCAGTTTATATACGAGGTTTTACATTTTTAAATTATTTCGCAGTCCCTGTAGGGGCGGGTTTACCAACAATATCTGGCTAAAACAAACAATCTCAAAAACCCGCCCCCACCCAACGGTAAACACTATTAATTAACTGTTCAATTCTCGTCTATTTTCGATAAGTTCGGTCAGTTCATATACAAAATTTTACATTTTTAAATTATTTTGCAGTCCCTGTAGGGGCGGGTTCACCAACAATCTCTGGCTAAAACCAACAATCTCAAAAACCCGCCCCCACCCAACGGCAAACACTATTAATTAACTGTGATGCAGCTCTCCTTTGTGCTGCTATAAAAACATCCGCTAGCTGATAGTAATTTTTGACGAATGGCGGGTGGTGCCAACCAAAAATGGAGCCAAAATGGGGGCTGTAAGGTATTTGGTAATTCCCATATCGTTATCAGCAACCTCAATATAAATCTCCTGAGCATCGACCACTTTAGTGCCAATCCAAATCACCGAGTTAAATTTGAGTGATTGCAACTATTACAACTTTTGATCCGACTCTTATAAAACATCGCGTAATTAAGGCTATTCATAAAAGTTTAATTTATCAGAGATGTTGCACCATTCTCAATAAGCTTTTATGAACAGGCTTTCCGGCCTGTTCCACAAGAAAATTCACTCTTTGTGGAACAGGCCGGAAAGCCTGTTCTTGAGAAGGGTGCTGTGAGATTAATCCAAGCTGCCTACCGCTCAATCTGTGGCAAATAGCCGAATTATTTCCTCACCTTGATGCCTAGCCGTCCGTCACAAATAATCACGTTTTTTAAATTTGCACCCCAAAACTCAAACCATCGCAGCGTTTTATTGCTAAAATTGAAAAAAATAGTAAATAAGTGCATTCATCATTATCAATGTGACGATTTTGCATAATATTTATTAGCACCATCAGCAATAAGGGTTAAAACACTCAATGTCTGCTCAAGGGTTTTATCGTCGTTCACTCCCCGATTCTGCTATTGCCTTTTCCTCCGTAGAGGGAAAGCAAATATTTCGAGAAGCCTTGGCATTGGGAGGTATGGAAGGGTATTTTGCTCTAGCGGAACAGTTTCACACTCAAGCAGAACCCGCTTTTTGTGGATTGGGTAGTTTAGTTGTTGTTCTTAATGCCTTATCCATCGATCCGGGTCGCATTTGGAAAGGGGTGTGGAGATGGTATGGAGAGGAATTTTTAGACTGTTGCTTACCTCTTTGGGTCATTAAAGAAAACGGTATCACCTTTGATGAGTTTGTCTGTATAGCACGTTGCAACGGTGCTGTTGTAAAACCTAACCGTTACCACCAAAGCAGCTTGGAAAACTTTCGGCAAGCTGTTGAGGAGGTGACTGCGGCATCAGGTGATATTCATCTAGTTGTTTCCTACAGCCGAAAGGTATTGGGACAAACCGGTGATGGTCACTTCTCACCAATTGGTGGCTATCATCCACAGCGGGATCTAGTTCTTCTGCTGGATGTTGCCCGTTTCAAATATCCACCTCACTGGGTTTCTCTGCCTTTGTTATGGCAAGCATTTGAACCTCTCGATTCCGTCACTAATCAATGTCGAGGTTATATTTCCTTGCAGAAGAGTGAAAGGTTGCCAGAAACCTTTTTTCATGTTGCTTGTGATTTACATCAGTGGGGTAGTGTTGCTACTTACTTTGCAGAAATACTCCCCGACATTGTGAGAAAAGAGCAACCTGATTCAATTGCTTCATTTGTCAGTACCCTTCTGCACCATTGGCCTGTTGAATTCACAACTATGCTGCATACCTCGTCAGAAACGGCAGAGACACTTGAGAAATTACGGGCAGCTATTCAGTTAAATTCACTGTTTGATATTGTTCACCAATGCTTGTCAAGCGATGACTGGGATGCAATGTCTGTTGTAGGGAAGTGGTCGCAACAGCCATTCGTAGCAGAGATAATAACAGCAATATTACTCTCGTGCCCCGAAACGCTTTATGCAACTCTCAAACCTGAGTTACGACTGTGGTTTAGTGATGTTCGCCACCTTGAGAAACTACTCCCTCCCTGGGATGTAGAGATATCTAGATTGAGAGAACAAATGTCAGCACTCCAAGAGTTTTACATTTTATATTCAAAGGCACATCAGTGTAATATCCCTAGTGGGGGCTTTGGAAACTGGGAATGAAAACTGGCTGCGCTGCGCCCTCCAAGACAAAATTCACCAGCCTTACCGCCAATCTCTGATTCAGGGATATGAAGCGGTGCAGCAAGCCGCCCTGAATGCAGGGGCCTATGGAATGGTAATTAGCGGTGCCAGGCCAACACTTTTAGCTTTAACGGAGGTGGCTAACGCTGAGGCGGTTGAGAGGGAAATGGCGGCTGCTTGGATGGAATTTGGGGTAAAGGCTGATGTAAGGGCGATCGCGATCGACACCCAAGGAGCACAAATCTCCACTTAGTTACTGGTAAGGTGTGTACCCTTTCGGGTAAACGCATCTTAAAAATTCTCGACCACCTGTGCTTGACAACCTATAAGCGTATGTGTAAGAATATCTTACATAAAGTAAGAAACCGGTCGCATCATGAACCCAAACGATGTGGAGGCAAAGCTCATAGAGGTGCTTCACGAAATTCAAAGCGACAGTGGATACGACGGAAGCCAAATTAGGGGAACAACCTGTCCCCTGACTAATCTTGAGGGGTTTGACAGTCTGATCTGCCCTGTCGCGATCGGTATGCTTGCTAGCACACTTAACGTGAATATACCTAACAACAAAAACATCTTTCTCTCGGAAGATGGCAAGCGACAACTTACCATCAGCGAATCAGCAGCTATGGTCTGCGAGATCGTCAATAAAGGAGAGACTTAGTATGAGTCAGACAGATAAAAAAAAAGCAATTATCGCGAACCGCATTCGCGAAGCTCGTAAAATGGCCGGTCTCTCGCAGGCTCAGGTCGCCAAGATGCTGGGTATTCACCGACCCTCCGTTTCAGAGATAGAAGCTGGCAATAGAAGTGTTTCTGCACAAGAAATGGCAAAACTTGCTGAAATTTTCGACGTAAGTACGTCGTGGCTAATGGGTGAAGGGGCAGAAAAAGTTGATGTCCGCGATAACAAACTTCAGCTAGCGGCCAGAGAACTTCAGAAGCTGAAGCCAGAAGACCTCGACAGACTTCTAACAATACTTGCCTCAATGCGAAGTGGAGGAGAAAAACTGTGACCAATAAAACTACTTACTTCAATACGAAGCGAGAGAAACAAACTTTGGCTCAAAAGGCCATGTGCAAATCAATAGATGTGCGGAGGCAAACTGGTTTCGATCTCAAAAGTCCGATCTGTATTTATGGTTTGTGCGACCAGCTAAATGTCAGGGTCAGGTTTGTTGAAATCAGCAGCATGGAAGGGATGTATTGCAAAGAAGAAAAGCCGGTAATATTACTTTCAGGACTGCGGCCATTTCCACGACGCACTTTTACTTGCGCTCACGAACTAGGGCACCACATTTTTGGACACGGTTTAAGAGTCGATGAGCTGATAGAAGACTCAGAAAAATCTCAGGCTTTTAATAACCCAGATGAGTTTCTGGTTAATTCCTTTGCAGCTTTCTTGCTAATGCCAACTTTGGGACTGCGAAAAGCTTTTGTCGAGCGCGGATGGGATGTTGCTTGTGCAACACCAATTCAGATTTTTACGATCGCCTGCAATTTTGGTGTTGGGTACGAGACTTTAATAAATCACATGACCTATGCCCTAAAAATGATCGATCGAACACAAGCTTCCTTACTTCTCAAAGTTAAGCCCAAAACTATCCGACAACAGATAGTCGGATACCCATCTTCCGAGCCATTAATTATTGCTGACGAACATTGGTCAATTCCTACCATTGATGCCGAAGTCGGAAGCCAATTGCTATTACCAAGTACCGCAGAGGCAGCCAATCCGACTATTACTTTTCAAGAAGACCGTCCAAATGGTCGTCTTTTTCGAGCTAACCGTCCCGGCATCGTGCGCGTCTACTGTCGCAATACAAATTGGGCAGTCTTTGTTCGCGTTTCCCGCCATCAATTCGTTGGTTTAAGTCAATATCGACACCTTGAGGAGGCAGAAGATGAGTAGCAGTTCACCTCTTGTTATTGAAGAAACAAATCTTTCCCACGCTTGGAGTCGTGCATTCCTCCATATCATCGATAATCCCGGCAAGGAAGTTTCGCCACTATTGATCACCTTAACAGGCTTTACCAATGGTATGCCCAACGAAGACCAAGCTATTCGAGATGCTCTTGATAACTGCCTCAAAATTAACAACGAACAGTCAGTTCACACCGTTGCAAATACAATCTTTCCTGCTTCATACTGGCAAAGGTCTAAGCATGACCGAAATAAATTATTTCATACCTACCTCGAAAATTTTCCCAGAATTCAAGCTCTCGCACCCAAGAAAAACAAGCGCGGTCTTTACTTTGAAAGATTGATCGCGTATGGTTCTGGGCCTAATAATGGCAACCAACTCGAATACATCATTTCCCAGTACAAGTCACGTACTGGAGTTAGAAGATCGATGTTTCAAGCCTCGATTTTTGATCCAGCACGAGATCATGTTATCGATCCACGAATTCCCTTCCCTTGCCTCCAACACGTCAGCTTTATACCCCACAAAAAAAGCTTGATACTGAACGCCTTTTATGCTACTCAACTGTTGTTTAACAAAGCCTATGGTAATTACTTAGGTCTGTGCAAGCTGGGAGATTTCATGGCTCATGAAATGGGACTAAGCTTCGAGCGCATGAACTGCTTTGTAGGTGTAGCAAAGATGGACAATATCAAAAAAAAATGTCCCACTCTAGAGGAACTTAAAAAAGTGGCGCGTCAGGCAGTATAATTAAGAGCGATCGCACTGAAATCCAGCAGGATTTAATATGATAAACAAACGCTCAAAACAAGCCGATGCAAATGTTAGCCTACCGAGCAAACAACTGAGTTTTGAACTTGGTGATTATGGCAAAAAAACCAGATTAGCACCTATAATAATCTCGCACATTCTGCCTGCAAAGCCTACCGTTGTGTTCGATAGTTACTGGCGATTTGCCGCCGAAAGGCAGAAGATATTCTTCAAAAAATTAGAGAATGCACAAATACCTTGGACTGACGATCAAATCCTTTCTACATACAAATTTACCAATGCGTATAGAGCATCCGATCGCACAAGCCAGTACCTAATACGCAACGTCATTTACCGGAATGATCTTCCTGCTTCAAGCAAGGAAGTATTCTTTAGGATTATGATCTTCAAATTGTTCAACAAAATAGAAACTTGGCAGCTTTTAGAGAACAAAATTGGTTCCATAATTTACGCAGAATATTCATTCGATCGCTACGATCGAGTTCTCACAGAAGCCATGAAGTCAGAGCAGACAATCTATTCTGCCGCATACATCATGCCATCAGGAGGAAAAACTTTTGGACACACTGCAAAGCACCGCAATCACCTGAAATTGATCGAGCTGATGATGGCTGACGAACTGCCTCATAAGCTAGCAGATGCAACGAATATGCACAAGGGATTCGATTTGCTGCGCGAATACCCAACCCTAGGCGATTTTTTGGCTTACCAATTTATTACCGATGTTAACTATAGCGAGATTACCAACTTTAGCGAGATGGATTTTGTAATTCCTGGGCCAGGAGCGCTCGACGGTATCCGCAAATGTTTTCTCGATTTAGGCGGACTGAATGAACCAGAAATCATCAAGTTTATGGCAGATATTCAAGAATCTGAGTTTGAGCGACTCGGACTTGATTTTAAGTCGCTATGGGGACGAAATCTGCAACTTATTGATTGCCAAAATTTGTTCTGCGAAGTCGATAAATATGCTCGGATGAAACATCCCGATATTGCCGGAATATCAGGCCGCACTCGGATCAAGCAGAAATACTCAGCTAACACGCAACCCGTCGCTTACTGGTATCCGCCGAAGTGGGGAATTAACCAGGCTATTGAAGAATACAGAGCAGCCAAAGCTGACACTCAGTTTAAGCCAAAATAGAATCTCAAGGAGTGAAGTATGGATTTTCACGAATATCAAGAACAGGCGCTGAAAACAGATCGAGTTCCTACTAAAAGTGGAGACGGAATTATAGTGCCTCTACTCGGTTTGGCAGGTGAAGCGGGTTCGCTGCTCACCGAGTACAAAAAACACCTTCGAGATGGAGCTGCTCACAAACTTTTCAAAGAGGCCATCGCAGAAGAGTTAGGAGATTTGCTCTGGTATGTTGCCAACGTGGCAAGCAAATTCGATCTCGATTTGGAAAAAGTTGCAAAAGGTAATATTGAAAAGTGTCGCGCTCGTTGGGGATGGAGAGATTCATTACAGACAGATGTCAGCACTACTGGATACATATTTGATGGTGGCTTTCCCGAAAACGAATGTTTACCACGGCAGTTTATAGTCGAGATTACTGAAGTGAACCAAAATAACTCAGTTAAAATGAAGGCATTCATCGACGGAAAACAGATTGGGAATGACCTCACTGACAACTCTTATTCCAGCGACGGCTATCGCTTTCATGACGTTTTTCATCTCTCTTATGTCGCGGTTTTGGGCTGGTCGCCAGTTATCCGCAGCAACTTAAAACTTAAGCGCAAAAGCAATCCCCGCATTGACGAAGTAGAAGACGGGGGTCGAGCAATAGCTATTGAGGAAGGCTTGTCAGCTCTCGTGTTCAGCTATGCTAAGGATCACAACTTTTTAGAAGGAGTTGTCGCTCTTGATGACCAACTGCTGAAAACTATCAAAAATATGAGTTCGCACCTAGAAGTTGCTCAGTGTTCGCACGGCGATTGGGAGGAGGCGATTCTTACGGGCTACGAAGTCTGGCGGCAGGTGGAAAAAAATCGCGGAGGAACGGTTGTTGTTGACATCGACGCACGCTCGATAACCTATGCAGAAAAATAATTTTTTTTTTGAAGTATTGATATAAAAAGCTAACTGAGCGGGGGTTTAACCAACAGCAATAGCACTCGCTACTACATATGACGGCGTATGACTTATGCTCAACAACCACATGGCAATGCCGAGTTCTGCTGCGATTTCTTGACATCTGCCATACAGCACTACTAACGGTTTACCTGTTGGCAAACGTTGGATTTCAATATCAGTCCACGAAATTCCCTGGCTCCACCCCGTACCAATAGCTTTAAGCACTGCTTCTTTAGCTGCAAAACGACCTGCAAAGTATTGGATGCGGTTGGCATCGGAGCCTGCACCACTGCACTCTGTTACTGTAAAGCATCGCGTTTCAAAATGATGCCCTGACCGTTCTATTAGTTTTTTGATGTCTTTGATTTCAACAATATCAATGCCGTGACCGATAATACTCACATTGTTAGTTTGTCTATACAGTTAATTTAAAGAATAATTGCATAAATTTGTCTCTTTGACAAAACTTTTTGCAATGTTTAACAAAAATCTGCAAGCTAATTTAATGCGGGTAAGAGAGAGGAGTTGTGCTGCTTCTAACGTACAGCGGGTGGCGCGGATGGCCTATCTGGGTAATTCCCAGGCAGTAGAGATTCTCACGGGACATCAGCCAAGAGGAAACGGTTTGGTATCGGTTCCTCAAGCTGCCCCGATTGCCCCAAGCCACAATAATTCGATCGGCTCGCTCCACAGCTTCTTGGAGATAGCGGTCATTTTCAGGTCCCACGGGATCTAATACCACGCGCAGAATATCTGGCCGCGAGGCACGGTAAGCGAATAAATTGACTACTTCGATCGAACCGCAACCCCAAGAGCGGGCAAAGCCTAAGCATCGGCGGAGTGTGGGATCGTCAGTATTTGCATCCGCACGACTGGGATTGAGCATAACGAAGGCTACTCTAGGAGCATTGGCGTCCCACTCCCGCCACAGAGAGTAGCGGTAGAGTCCTGTGGGATCGATCGCTGCGCCTTGTTTCATAATTTGTTTCATTTGAATGCCCTGGAAAATTTTAGCCGTCAGACTTCGCTTCTGTCAGCTCAACAATAAATTTCTTAGAGCAACTGTCAAAACGGTCAGGACGTTCTTAATCGCTGAAAACATCCTTAATTATTGCATTTTCCTTCTTTGTTCCGCTCTTCCTCAGCGCTTAATTAAAAAATTTAGTGATTTTTAATACAATTCCCGACTCAACACTCGATCGAACTCCTCAATTTTCGATGGGGATCTAAAATTCACCTAAAGTTCGACGCCCGATCGCAAAACCCTTCCTAAGATAGAACTTGGGGGACGATCGACCTAAAAGCCGATTCAGGGGCAAACGCCTTGCACCTGAAAATCCCCAACTAGCAAGCCGCAAGACAGGGAGGACATCAAAATCATGGTAAACGCGCCGACAGGGGAAACCCGCCTGGGCCCGATCGATCAGGTGCAAGCCTTAGACCGCGATTGCACAACTCTATCCCGTCACGTACTCCAGCAACTTCACAGCTTTAGTGCAGATGCTCAGGATCTCAGTGCCCTGATGAATCGCATCGGGCTGGCGGCTAAGCTGATCGCAAGGCGGCTCAGCAGAGCCGGATTAATGGAAGATGCTTTAGGGTTTACAGGGGCTGTGAACGTGCAGGGAGAATCCGTCAAAAAGATGGATATCTATGCCAATGAAGTGTTTATCTCGGTATTCCAGCAAAGCGGACTTGTCTGCCGCTTGGCTTCGGAGGAAATGGAAAAACCCTACTACATTCCCGAAAACTGTCCGATCGGGCGTTACAGTCTGCTCTACGACCCTATAGACGGTTCTTCCAATCTTGACATCAATCTCAATGTAGGCTCCATATTCAGCATCCGCAAGCAAGAGGGGGACGATGAAGATGGTTCTGCTTCCGACTTGCTGCAACATGGACACAAACAAATTGCCGCTGGCTACGTACTCTACGGCCCCAGTACCATGCTGGTTTATTCGATCGGTCAGGGTGTTCATTCCTTTACCCTCGATCCCAGTTTGGGCGAGTTTATTCTAGCTAACGAAAACATTAAGGTTCCCGATCGCGGCCCGATTTACAGCGTTAATGAAGGCAACTTCTGGCAGTGGGAGGAA
The DNA here is from genome assembly GCF_036702395.1 of Microcoleus sp. D3_18_C2. NCBI lineage: Bacteria > Bacillati > Cyanobacteriota > Cyanophyceae > Oscillatoriales > Microcoleaceae > Microcoleus > Microcoleus sp. D3_18_C2. The sequence goes on from NZ_JAUBTG010000005.1 coordinate 76,535, forward strand.
TCTTTGAGAGACTACATTCGCTACGTACACCGCAGCGAAGGCTACAGCGCCCGGTACGGTGGGGCTTTGGTGGGAGATTTCCACCGGATTTTATTCCAGGGAGGCGTGTTTTTGTACCCCGGAACGGTGAAAAACCCCGAGGGCAAATTGCGTTTGCTCTACGAATCGGCTCCTTTGGCGTTTTTGATGGAGCAAGCCGGCGGGCGCGCCAGTACGGGAGTTCAAGACATTTTAGACGTTGTGCCGACCAAACTGCATGAGCGATCGCCCTTGATTGTCGGCAGTAAAGAAAATGTAGCAATGGTGGAGTCTTTTATTCAAGATCGATCGCGCAATCCTAGAACAGTCCAAAAGTGAAGGAAGTTCGGCAACGAGCAATGTACGGGATGTAACGGATGTAACGGATGTAACGGATGTCAGGAAGAAGGAAGAGGGTTTTAACTTATAACTTTCGACTCCCAATTACCAATTCCCCATTGCCAATTTTCAATTACCACTTTTCAATTTTCAATTTCCAATTTCCAAGTCCCAATTAACAGCTATCAAATTGTAGGAGTTACAGTAATGACAGCAACACCAACGAATCACCTGTTAGAAATCAAAGAAATTGGCCAAAGTATCTGGATGGACAATTTGACTCGCGATCTGATCGAGTCCGGCGAACTCAAACAGATGATTGAAAGTCGGGGACTGCGCGGGATTACATCTAATCCGGCTATTTTTGAGAAAGCGATCGCGGGTAATGTGATTTACGACGCGGATATCGAAGCGGGCATCCGGGCGGGTAAATCTGTAATGGAGATTTACGAATCTCTGGTATTTGAAGATATCCGCAACGCTTGCGACATCTTCGCCCCGGTTTACGCAGAGTCGAAGGGTTTGGACGGCTACATTAGCATTGAAGTGCCACCGACGATCGCCAACGACACAGAAAGCACGATTAGCGAAGCCCTGCGCTATTACAAAGCCCTTGGCAAAGAAAACGTGATGATTAAGATTCCGGGAACCGCTGAAGGTTTGCCCGCAGTCGAGCGAGTCATCAGCGAAGGGATTAACGTTAACGTGACTTTGCTGTTCTCGGTTGACAGCTACGTCGAAACTTTCTGGGCTTACATTCGCGGTTTGGAAGCGCGGGTGGCTAAAGGTTTGGATGTGAGCAATATTGCTTCTGTTGCCAGTTTCTTCTTGAGCCGGATCGACATCAATGTCGATGGCAAGATTGATGAGAAACTCAAAAATGTCACGGATATTTCCACCAAAGCCAAACTGGAAGCGGTGAAAGGGAAAGTGGCGATCGCCAATGCGAAGGTAGCTTACCAGAAGTATAAAGAGATCGTAGCGAGCGATCGCTGGCAAGCATTAGCGGCCAAGGGAGCGAAAGTACAGCGCTTGCTGTGGGCTTCCACCAGCACCAAAAACCCCAACTACAGCGATGTCATGTACGTCGATGAACTAATCGGCCCGGACACGGTTAACACTTTGCCGCCGAACACCGTTGAAGCTTGTTTCGATCACTGCGATGTCGCACCCCGGATTGAGAACAACGTTGCAGAAGCTTACACGCTGATCGAAAGTCTCAAAGATCCCGACATTGACATCAACTTGGATCAAGTGATGGCAGACTTGCTCTTGGACGGGATTGATAAATTCGTCACCCCGTTCCAATCCCTGATGGATTCCTTGCAAGAGAAAGTGCAGAAGTTGTCACCCGTCGCCTAGACAGATATCTGTATCCTTAAAGGCAGAAGCATTTAGGAGTCGGAATAGATAATTGTTTTGGCTCTTGAGTGCTGAGTTTTGAATCTCAAACCGGGAAAATTTGAGACCAATTGGTCTCAAAAATCCGACAGAGGAAAATCAAATCCAGATTACTTTGGCTCTTGGCGCTGAGTTTTGAATCTCAAACCGGGAAAATTTGAGACCAATTGGTCTCAAAAATCCGACAGAGGAAAATCAAATCCCGATTACTTTGGCTCTTGGCGCTAAGTTTTGAATCTCGAACCGGGAAAATTTGAGACCAATTGGTCTCAAAAATCCGACAGAGGAAAATCAAATCCCGATTACTTTGGCTCTTGGCGCTAAGTTTTGAATCTCGAACCGGGAAAATTTGAGACCAATTGGTCTCAAAAATCCGACAGAGGAAAATCAACTGCCTTCTCTAGCAGAAATCTCGCCAGAAGATCCAACTCGAATTTTCCATCTCCGACCGCTGAGGAATTGCCATGCAAACTATCAATACCCTAGTAGAAACCGAATATGGCACTGCCCAACTTGATGTAGCTGAACGGACAAGGCTTCAAGAACTAGAATCCATTGTCGAACATGGACTTCAGATATTTTACGAAGTTGGCAAAGCCCTTGATGAGATTCGGGAAGAGAAACTGTACCGTGAAACTCACAAGACTTTTGAGGCTTATTGCCTTGACAACTGGGGCATCGGAAGACGGACAGCAGATCGATTTATTTCAGCAGCGCAGGTTGTCGAAAATTTGAGACCAATTGGTCTCAAAATTCCGACAAAGGAAAATCAAGTCCGTCCTCTAACAGGATTACCCCCAGAGCTACAACTCGAAATTTGGCAAGAAGCTCTGGAGTTATCGCCTAATAGTATGCCCACTGGTGCAGCAGTTCAGCGCCTGGTAGAGCGGCGATTTCCTTCAAACGGAAACGGGCGAACGCCTAAAGATAGTGCTTCGGAAGTCGAGAAGTTGCGATCGGACAATCAGCGGCTCAGAGAGCAAATCCGACAGCAAAACAGAGAAAGGGATAGGCGTGCTGCTGCTGTGGCTTTAGAGTTAGAGCAGTTGCGCTCAGAGAATAGGCAGCTAAAAGCTGAACTGCTACAGCGGGATAAGGATTGGGAAGTTCGACTGGCTTTTGAGAGGAACAAAATTCGCGAGGAGGTTAGGGGAGAACTCAGAGAGGAACTTAAGGCTGAACTCAGGGAAGAAATCAGAGCCGAAATAAAATCTGAGTATCAGGCTCAAATTAAAGAATTGACGGCTAAATATGAAGCCATAATTCAGGATTTATCAGTAAGGTTGACAGCTATGGAAGGAGCAAAATAAGAAATGGTCGCAATACTTGAAAACCCACTGCGCGTCGGTTTGCGAAAAGAACGAGTGCCGGAACCACAAATTCTGGTAATCTTCGGAGCTTCTGGGGATCTGACCCAGCGCAAACTGGTACCTGCAATTTATCAGATGAAGCGCGATCGACGCTTGCCACCGGAAACTACCGTGGTGGGAGTAGCCCGCCGCCCTTGGAGTCACGATTACTTCCGCGAGCAAATGCGCGAAGGCATAGAAGAATTTGGCGGCGGGATTGGCAATGAAGAATTTTGGCAAGAATTCGCTAAAGGTTTGTACTACTGTCCGGGCGACATAGACAACCCCGAAAGCTATCAAAAACTAAAAGCTTTCTTAGCGGAAATCGACGAAGAAAGGAGAACTCGCGGCAATCACATATTTTATCTCTCAGTTTCCCCGAACTTTTTCCCAGAAGCAATTAGGCAACTGGGCGCGGCTCAAATGCTGGTCGATCCAGTAAAACACCGCTTGGTAATTGAAAAACCCTTCGGCCGCGACTTGAGTTCGGCAAAAGCTCTCAACCGAGTCGTGCAGAAGGTTTGCCAAGAACAGCAAGTTTACCGGATAGACCACTATTTGGGTAAAGAAACTGTTCAAAATTTAATGGTGTTCCGGTTTGCTAACGCGATTTTTGAACCGCTGTGGAATCGGCAATTTGTCGATCACGTACAAATTACAGTTGCAGAAACAGTAGGCGTAGAAGACCGGGCCGGTTACTACGAATCCTCTGGGGCGTTGCGGGATATGCTGCAAAACCACTTGATGCAGATTTTCTGTCTGACGGCGATGGAACCGCCGAACTCGCTCGACGCTGACAGCATCCGCACCGAAAAGATGAAAGTTCTGCAAGCAACTCGCTTGGCAGATTTGAATAACTTGGAGTTCTCAGCGATTCGGGGTCAATATTCCGCAGGTTGGATGAAGGGCAAACAGGTGCCAGGATATCACGATGAACCGGGGGTGGCTCCCAATTCGACAACGCCGACTTTTGTGGCGATGAAGTTTATGATTGACAACTGGCGCTGGCAGGGAGTGCCTTTCTACCTGCGAACCGGCAAACGGTTGCCGAAAAAAGTTAGCGAAATTGCGATTCAGTTCCGGGAAGTTCCGCTGCTAATTTTTCAGTCCGCAGCCCAACAAACTACTCCTAACGTTTTGACCATGCGGGTGCATCCGAATGAGGGGATTTCGCTGAGGTTTGAGGCGAAAATGCCGGGGCCGGATTTGCGGACGCGGACGGTGGATATGGATTTCAGTTACGGTTCTTCGTTTGGGGTGACATCTTCGGATGCTTACGATCGCCTGTTAATTGATTGTATGCTGGGCGACCAAACTTTGTTTACCCGTTCTGATGAAGTGGAAGAAGCTTGGCGGGTGGTAACGCCGGCCTTGATGGCTTGGGAATCGTCCAACGACCAAGATTTGGTTCCTAAATACGAAGCCGGTACTTGGGAACCTGCGGAAGCAGAACTGCTAATTAACAGAGATGGCCGCAAGTGGCGAAGACTTTAAGAGCCATTAGTCAGCAGTCATTAGTCCTTAGTTATAGGTCAGCATTAGTATTAGTTATTAGCTAAGAACGGCTAACTAAGAACGGCTAACTAAGGACTAAGGACTAAGGACTAAGGACTAAGGACTAAGGACTAATAACTAATAAGAAAGGAGAAAAGATTTATGACGATGACACCGATGAAAGCTCCGCCTCTGGTTTCGCTACAAAGTCCTAAAGATGTGTCGATCGACCAAATAGAGGCCGAATTGAGTCAAATTTGGGAAAGTTACAGAGAATCGGGGTCGAAGGGCGATTTTCCGATCGCTAGTAGGGCAACAACTTTTACTTTTGTAGTCTACGAACCGGAAGAAACTCAGCGGTTATTGGCGGATCTGGGGTTTTACGACGGGCCGGTGGACGGTATTACCGGGCCGATGACGGCATCTAGCATCAGGGCGGCTCAAAAAGCTTATGGGCTGCCGAGAACAGGCAAAGCTAACGATGAATTGCTGGCGACTTTGCGGGAAGAAGTGGCTCGCAAAAATTCCACAGGCGAGGAGATGGGATCGAGTGGCTTGGGTTCCGGGGGTTCGGGGGTGGCTGACGCGATTGTGGCTGCCAATCCCTGCCGGATTATTGCTCTGTGCCCGACAGCGGGGGAAGATACGGGCGTGCAGGCTCAAGTGGCTGCTTATTGTCCGGTTCACAAGCGCACCAGTGGCAATCTGATCTGCTGCGAGTACATTACGCTGCGGGGTACGGAAGCTGCGCTGGAACGGGTGAGCGGCATTGTGACGGCGTTGACTATCGCTGATTTGCCGACGCTGCTGTGGTGGAAGGCGAATCCTGATGCCGATCGAGGTTTGTTCCAGCGGCTGGCGGCAGTTAGCAGTTCTGTGATTGTTGACTCTAGCAGCTTTGCTGAGTGTGAAGCTGAATTGCTGTTGATGCAAAGTCTGATCGAGGAGGGAATTCCGATCGCGGATCTGAATTGGCGCCGGTTGGCCGCATGGCAGGAGTTGGCTGCTGAGGCTTTTGACGCCCCGGAACGTCGCGCTGCGATTCGGGAAATCGATCGGGTGACGATCGATTACGAACAGGACAATTCTACTCAAGCGCTGATGTATTTGGGTTGGCTGGCGAGCCGGCTTCAGTGGCGTCCGGTTGCTTTCAAACAGGAAGAGGGCGATTACCACATCAAGCGAATTAAATTCGCGGGGCCGGACGAACGGGTTATCGAAGCCGAGTTGGCTGCTATTCCTACTGCTGATTCGGGCGATGTCGCGGGCGATTTGATTGCTCTGCGTTTGAATTCTACAAACGAAAAGGCTGACTGCGGTACGGTTCTGTGTTCGGAAGCGGGCGGCTGTATGCGGATGGAAACAAAGGGTGGCGCTCAAACCGATCGGTTTAACCAGGTGAGTCCTCTGTTCGATCAGGTGACGGAACAGTTGCTGGGTCAGCACCTCCAGAGTTGGGGCCGAGATGTGCTTTACGAAGAAAGTTTGGCAGTGACGGCTCAAATGCTGAAGTTAGCTAAGCGGTAAAAAGAAGTTCGGCAACGGATTGTGTAGCGGATGTAACGGATGTAACGGATGGATGGAATCAGGAGAAAGGAGAAAGGAATAAGCAAGACGGATTGAGTTAATATTCAGTGGGGCAGGCAATGTCTGCCCTACTTTTTTAGGAGTTATGAATTTTAAGTTAGGAGTTTTGAATTAATCCTGTTATTTAACTCAAAACTCTAAATTACTTCCCAAAAGCCACTAAATTACCTCTCTTCTTCTCATTCTTCCTGGGAGCATCTCATATTTGTAAAAATACTTCTTCTGGCTCCTTCCTTCTTCTGGCTCCTTCCTTCTTCCTCTTTCCTTCTTCCTCTTTCCTTCTTCCCCTTTCCTCCTGCCTCCTGCCTCCTGCCTCCTGCCTCAAAACTCCAATTTCTAGCGGAGGGCTGCAAAGGTGAGATGCTCCCTTCTTCCTTCGCGCCCTAGCGCTTACGCGCGGCTTCGCCTAACGCGTCTTCGCGGTTCGTTAAATATGTATTTTTTGTGAATAACCTAGAACTATGGCTTTAGTAATTGCTGGCGAACGCAGCGGTGCGGGAAAGACTACTGTAACGATCGCCCTTTTAGCTTATTTAATCCGTCGCGGCTTGAATGTTCAATCTTTTAAGGTGGGTCCCGATTACATTGACCCGATGTTTCATGCTTTTGTCACCGGTCGCCCCTGTCGCAATTTAGACCCGGTATTAACGTCTGAATCTTATGTAAAAAAGTGTTTTTCTCGTCATATTCAAGATGTCGATTATGCCTTAGTTGAAGGGGTGATGGGACTCTTTGATGGAGTGAGTCGAAGGAATCAGGAATCAGGAAGGCACGACACGGATTTTGACACGGATACACGGATTAATTATCGAAAAGAAGCAGGCAATTATGATTTTTCCTTTGCTTCTACGGCTCATGTTGCTTATTTGCTGAATTTGCCGGTATTGTTTGTGATAGATTGCAGCAGGCTCTCTGGTTCTGTGGCTGCGATCGCCCACGGTTTCCGTTCTTTTAACCCTGAACTTAAATTCGCTGGTTTGGTGCTGAATCGGGTGGCGAGCGATCGACATTTGGAACTGCTTCAAGATGCTCTAAAACCGCTCAATTTACCTATTTTGGGGGTTTTGCGTAGGGATGAGGCTGTTAGTATTCCCGATCGACATTTGGGTTTGATTCCTGCTGAGGAGTTGCCGAATCTTCATGCTGCGATCGATAAACTGGCTGATTTGGCTGCTGTTAGTTTTGACTGGGAGCAACTTTTGCCTTTGTTGGCTGCAACTCGAAATGAGGGGTCTGAGCAACTTTTGGGTAGGCACGGTCTCCCTTCGGGAATTATAACTCAAAAAGATGATGTTGTCAACTGTTTGGGAAAACAATTTGGAGTGAGGATTGCAGTTGCGCGCGATCGGGCTTTTAATTTTTACTATCAGGACAATCTTGATTTGTTGGAAGAGTTGGGTGCCCAGTTGGTATTTTGGAGTCCCCTTGATGACTCGGTGTTTCCTGACAATGTGCAAGGGTTATATTTTGGTGGCGGTTTTCCCGAAGTGTTTGCTCAAAAATTGAGCGGTAATGTTTTAATTCGGGATGCGGTAAGAAGGGCGATTTTTTCGGGAATGCCGACTTATGCGGAGTGCGGCGGTTTGATGTATTTGTGCGATTCTATTGTAGACTTCGATGGCATTTCTTGGCCAGGGGTGGGTGTGTTGGAAACTGCTGCTGCGATGGGTAAGCGTTTGACGCTGGGATACCGAGAAGCTGTGGCGGTGAGGGATAGTTTGGTGTTAACTGCTTTTGATGAGGTTTGGGGACATGAGTTTCATCGATCGCATTTAACTGTTGAACCGAGTAATCCAGTTTATCACAGTTGGAGGTATGGGAAGCGGGGGGAGGTTGAGGCGGTTGCTGAAGGTTGGGGAGTTTGTCAGGTGCACGCTTCTTATTTGCATTTGCATTGGGGGGCTCGGCCTGATATTCCGGCTCGTTTTTTGCAGCAGTGTGCTGATGCGTGATTGTAAGGGTGTTTTGGGCGATCGAGAAAGCGAACTGGATTTTTTTATTTAATTAACCGCAGAGGGCACAGAGGGCACAGAGAAGAGAAGAGAGAGGAGTTACTGTATTAAAATGTTTTTGATGGAAAGCAGGGAGGGGGTGTTGGGATTTATGAGCGAATCAATTTCGACTAAGCAGTTGTTTGCCCAATGGGTGACACGGGAGAATTTTCGGAGTTACGGTCAAGTTATCTTTACGGCTATTGATGGCAAGTCTTTCGATGCTGAGGATGCTCAGTTAAATTTGCAAAATGGTGTTCCTAGATTTTACATTATGCGGCTCCATAAGGAAGGTCGCAAGTTTCGCAAAATTACGCGGCACGTTCAATGTACTCAGTGTTTGGGTTCTTTGGATGGGAAGGATTGGTTGATGGCGGTTGCGCCTCCTGGGGATAGCTATAAACCGAGTTTAGAGGATATGGCTGCTTTTCGGATTCCGGGCAATTGTTTTATTAAGTTAGATGTGGGGACTTGGCACGCTGGGCCTTATTTTGATGCGGATTTTGTTGATTTTTACAATCTGGAATTGAGCAATACTAATGTGGTTGACCATTTTACTTTTGATTTTGTGAAAAATCACAATCTGGAGTTTGAGATTGTCTGAATTTAAGAAAAATTTATCGTAGAATTTTGATAGTATATCAACGAAGCTGATTATACCTGCTTAACCGTGTTTAATAGTTTTGGGAGAGGTCTAATAATTATGAATTATCCACTCTATTCTCTTTTGATTTTACCATATACGCGCCGGGAACTCCCTGGATGGGGAAAATTGATGACACTCACAGGGGTGTACCGGGATGATTTGTGGAAAAATGCTCCTATACGGGAGATTCGAGGCAAGTTCCACGGTTATCGGATGGCGATGGATCTTTCCAAGTGGAACGATCGCATGAGCTATTTTTTAGGCCGTTATTATGACTTGCCCACGCAACTTTTCATCCAAAATGCTGTACAGCCTGGGGACAGTTTTATTGATGCGGGGGCAAATACGGGCATGATTACTCTTTTGGCTGCTTATCATACAGGAACAACGGGATGCGTACACTCTTTTGAACCAAATCCTCTGGCGTTTCAAACATTAAAAGCTGCGGTAACAGACAATGAATTGCAGAAAGTTTCTCTGCACCAGTGTGGGCTTTCTAACGAGCGAAATGAACTGACACTGACAGTGCCTACAGATGTTACTGGTTTGGGTACTTTCGCTCAACTCCCAGAAAAAGATCGAAGTCTGATTTCTAATCAGTATCAAGTACCTGTGTATCGCGGAGATGAAATGCTCCCAGATAATCTTCCTGGTGCTACTTTTATTAAAATTGATGTGGAGGGGTTTGAGGTGAATGTGATTAAAGGTTTCTCCCAAACGCTGCAAAAGCTTCGCCCTGCGGTGTTGACAGAAGTTGTAGGAAGTCATCTGGAACGGGCTGGTTCAAGTGTAGCAGAACTTTGCTCTGTGATGGGTGACTTTGGCTATGAAGCTTTTAACTTGGAGGCGAAACGGGAAGGTTTGGGCCATCGGTTACAATTGTCTAAAGCGCAAGGAGGAAAGATGACTGATGATGTGGTTTGGCTGTATTCTGAGAGTCCTTTATTTTCTCGCCTGCAACAGTGGATGACACACTGATATTGCAGAGGATAAGAATTGCAAGTGCAGGGAAATCTAGGCTGATTTCCCTTTGTTTTAATATGGTCACTGTCAACGGTGCTAAAACTCTCAATCTGGGAGATGATAATTATGGGATAGATGCGGGAAAACCTGCAAATTTGATTGTGTTGGATGCTGAGGATTGTTATGATGCAATTAGGAGGCGCGCTGCGGTTCGGTATGTGATTTCGCGGGGTAAGTTGCTGGCGGAAACTGCACCTGCTAAAATTAGTTTTTATGGTATTTGACAAACAATATTTGAAGCTGTTAAACTATGAATCAAGGTGCTATTCCCGATGAGAGTCCGAGAAATTTGCAGGAGCAACTGCTACTGCAAGATGCTAAGGCTGGTAATTGCATAGTAATTCATTGCGGTACAGATAGATTGTTGGGCGATGCACGGAGACTTATTGCTGTTTATGGCGGGAATGCTGAAGACTGGGATAAAATGACAAGTATTGAGGCTTTTGAAATTAATGGAGCTTCCGTACAAGTCCATTGGTTTCGGAACAGTCAGACTCTTCAAGATGTGGAGTTTAAGTTCAAGCGACAGTATCCCAAAACAGCCCCTAAAAATCTGTAGGTAATCAAGTTATGAAAATTCGTTGTATTGCTAATACCGGTGAATCTCTCCCTGAAGAATATATAGATCCGCCACGCGGTTACACTAGAAAGGTTGAGTTACCGCTAACTATAGGCAAGGAATATGTTGTTTATGCTATCCGAGAATGGAAAGGGACTATTTGGTACTACATCTGCAATGATAATTATAGCTATTATCCCATCCATAATCCGGCGCCGATGTTTGAAGTGGTTGACAGCAGAATTTCTAAGTATTGGCGGTTTGAACTGTCGCCCAATGGATTGTTAATGATAGCGTTTGAACAGTGGTTTACTGACCCTTATTTTTATGATAAGCTGACGGATCAGGAAGAGGCGGAGGTTGAGATTTTTGAGAAGGTTAAGGAATTGATGGATGCTGAGGATTTTACTTTGCCTCCGCTGGATGTTGCCGTTGAGAGGTTGCGGGAAACTGTCAGTGTTTGAGTTAAAGACAAACATCGAAGCGGAGTGAGTTCATAAAATCTGCTAAGCAAGCAGACATAAAAAAGGTAAAGATAGTTGTATTCCTAGGGTAGACACTCTCACGAGAACATTTGTAACTCCTGCTTCTACACGCATGATATTTAAAGATACATGACAGCCTCAAATTTTATGAGTGATAAATTTCAACCACTAGACCGCGATGATGATGTATTGTTGTTCGACAACAATAATACATTTACAGTAGGAAAACTGAAGAATTTAATTAGTAAAGAATTTCAGGAAAAGTTTTTAATAAGTTATCAAAAAAAACCAAGTTATCGGGGTGATTCTTATGAAGAACGTACTGATATTAAATCCAAATTAAGCACTATCTCGTTTGATTCGGGAAATTTTAGATGCAGTGAGATTCAATGGAAATGTATAAAATCAGTAAATTGTAAAATTCTCAAAGTGGGTTCTGGAGGATGGCAGGAAGGAAAATTGAGAATGCAGGCAAAAGTCGTAAATTCATATTCAGAAAATGATGATTATAAAAAGTATAATAAAGCTGTTCTTGATATATGTATAGAATTCAGTCCCGATCTACCAAATGAACCTATATCACCTTTAGATGACATCAGACAATCCGAGGAATACAAAAAACTGAGCGATAATAAATGACAGCCCGATCGCCCTTACAATACAATAATCGATCGCACTCCAAGGCTAGCAAGAAAAAAATGACAAATATAGAAGAATATGTCGATCGCACCGCCGAACTGATAAACTTACCCTTAGACCCGGAACACCGCCCCGGTGTTGTGGTAAACTTAGAGACGATAGCTGCGATCGCCCGACTCGTTACTGAATTCCCTTTACCCCCAGAAGTAGAAGTCGCGCCGGTATTTGAACCCTGATTTTTAACCGCAGATGAACGCAGAGGAACGTAAATTTTTAGCACAAGCGGATGCAGTCGCCACAGCATCATCGGTTAAAAGTGGCAAAATTACAGCGACAGCGGTTGTGACTGCGGCATTAGAACGAATTGCCGATCGAGATAACGTCCTCAATTGCTTTACTGCAATCACTGCATCAAGCGCACTCGCAGCAGCCGAAAATATAGATAATTCGATCGCAAATAACCAAAACCCAGGCCCTTTAGCAGGCGTTCCCTTCGCAGTCAAAAACCTGTTCGATATCGGCGGAATTACTACTCTAGCTGGGTCAAAAATCAACGCTGACAATCCGACCGCTACCCAGGATGCGGCGGTGGTCGCCCGACTAAAACAAGCCGGGGCTGTGCTCGTAGGTACTCTCAACATGGATGAGTACGCCTACGGTTTCGTCACGGAAAACAGCCACTACGGCCCGACTCGCAATCCCCGCGATACTACCCGCATCGCTGGCGGTTCCAGCGGCGGTTCCGCAGCAGCAGTCGCCGCCGGTTTTGTACCCATCACCCTCGGTTCTGATACTAACGGTTCCATCCGCGTACCGGCTGCTTTGTGCGGTGTCTTTGGGTTTAAGCCTACTTACGGCCGTTTGTCCAGGGCTGGCGCTTATTTATTTTCGGGTAGTTTGGATTGTGTGGGGCCGTTTGGGCGATCGATCAGAGACATGGCGCTGCTGTACGATATCCTGCAAGGCCCTGATTCTCGTGACCCAGTTTGCACTCAACGCCCGCCAGAACTTTGTTCGCCGCAGTTAAATCAAGGCATCGAAGGATTGCGAATTGCTGTTGCTGACGGGTATTTCGCCACAGGGGCCGAACCGGAAGCAATGGATGCTGTAGAAATAGTTGCTAAAGCATTGACAAATGTCTTGGATTGTGGTAATGACACACAAGAAACAACAAACCCCCCAAAAATAGGGGGGCTTGCGACTGTCAGCATACCGGAATCCGATCGCGCCAGGGCTGCTGCATTTATCATTACCGCCTGCGAGGGCGGAAACTTGCATTTAGACAATTTACGATCGCGCCCTCAAGACTTCGATCCTGCCACGCGCGATCGTTTTTTAGCGGGAACCCTGATCCCTGCGACTTGGTACTTGCAAGCGCAGAGATTCAGACAGTGGTACCGCGATCGAATTCGCGAAATATTCCAACAAACAGACATCATCCTCGCACCCGCCACCCCGATAGCAGCCCCTGAAATTGGCGTCGAGAAAATGGTAATAGCCAGACAAGAAACAAGAGTGCGTCCCAATCTCGGACTGTTCACCCAACCCCTATCATTTATTGGCTTGCCCGTTCTTTGCGTGCCCGTACAGCGGCCCGGCGCTTTGCCCTTGGGGGTACAAATTATTGGTGCTCCCTACAGCGAAGCGGTGATTCTCCGAGTCGCTGCGGTACTAGAATCGCAAGGCATTATATCTGCCGAATCAATTTAGTGCTAATAATTCTAGGGTTTGTTGTTGCGGTGGAAGCGTCTCTTAGTCCTTCTGGCAATAGCTTTGCGCTTCTGCTTTTCCAACGGGGTTTCAAAGTGGCGGTGCTTTCTCATGTCGGGGAAAATGCCCGCTTTAGAAACTTGTCGCTTAAACCGTCGTAGGGCTGACTCAATCCCTTCATTTTCGCCTATTACAACTTGGGTCATTATTTCTCCTTTTGTTCGGTAGATCAAGTTTTATCATATCAAGCTTTTTGGCCGCGCGACCTGTTGAAGGTCGGGCGATCGACCAAAACCCCAAAATTATACCAAATCCGCTGCCATCACGGCTCTTGATTCTTTAGTCTCCACAGGCAGACTTTGTATGTCAAGGCGCCAATTATATTCCCGCGGTTGAATCAGTTTGGGCTACCAACTGATTTTCCTGCCGCAGGTAAGCTTGAATAAACGGCTCTAATTCGCCGTTCATTACATCTGCGATGGCGGTTGTTTCCACTCCAGTACGCAAATCCTTGACCATTTGGTATGGGTGAAAAACATAATTGCGAATTTGGTTGCCCCAAGCTGCCTCTACCATATCGCCGCGAATCTCGGCAATTTCCGAAGCCCGCTGTTCCTTAGCAACCACCAACAGCCTAGCCTTGAGTAATGCCAAAGCTTTTTCCTTGTTTTGCAACTGACTGCGTTCCTCTGTACAGCGGACAGCCAAACCGGTAGGAATGTGAACGATGCGGACTGCGGTTTCTACTTTGTTAACGTTTTGCCCGCCCTTGCCGCCCGCGCGGGAAGTCGTGATTTCCAAATCTTTTTCTGGAATGTCTAACTTGACGGATCGATCGAGAATTGGCATCACTTCAACGCCAGCAAAACTGGTTTGACGCTTGTCGTTAGCATTAAAAGGTGAAATTCTGACCAAGCGGTGAGTGCCTTTTTCCGATCGCATATAACCGTAAGCGTAACGGCCGACAATTTCCAAAGAAGCCGATTTAACACCTGCTTCCTCTCCCTCGGAAATTTCCATTAAATGTACTTTGTAACCTTGACTTTCCCCCCAGCGGGTGTACATCCGCAGCAACATTTCGGCCCAATCTTGAGCATCTGTGCCGCCGGCCCCGGCGTTAATCGTCAAAACGGCGCCGCCTTCATCGTAGGGCCCGGATAGTAATTGTTGCAGTTCCCACTGGTCGAGTTCGCGGGTTAACCGAGAAAGACTTGATGAGGCTTCTTGGAACAGGGACTCGTCGGCTTCTAACTCCAGCAGTTCTAAAATAGCTTTAGCATCTTCCAAGCTTGTTTGCCAGCCGCGATATTGGTCTAAATGAGATTTGAAGTCATTAAGTTCTTGGAGGGTTTCTTGAGCTCTATCTTGGTCGTCCCAAAATGCTGGTTGGGCGCAGATTTGCTCTAAGTCTTGAATTTTGGCTGTGAGTGCGGGGATGTCAAAGATAGTCCTGGGTTGTACCCAGTCGATCGGACAATGTTTCGATATTGTGTTTGATGTCTAGAACTTCCACTGTGAGTTCTCCTAGTTGTGGGGTGTATTTTTGAGTTTAGCTGAAATTTTGCTCTAAATGTGCAAATCAATTTTTCAGCAGCACACCAGCTTTGATAAATGAGTCAAGTTTGTCGCCCGTGCACTTCGGGGACTGCTGTTGTTTGGATTCCTGTACGGACATCCAAAACTTTGCCGGCAGTTCGCACTGTCGCTGGGAAATTGATATTCCCGAATTTGTTGGTTCTGGACTGTTTTTAGGATTTCGCACTGAATGTCTGCAAGCTGTTGAACTCCTGGTCTTTGCATAATAGCAAACAGTTTGGTTCTCCTGACGCGCTGCTGCAAGCGAGTTACTTTAATGATAGGCGATCGAGTTTGGTTGCGGGCGATCGACAATTGCTCAAATCATTACATCAAAACTTCGACGATCGCATCAAAAGTCGATCGCTACCACATTATAATTTAAGCAAAACCTTCTACTATTTTTCTAGGATTACCACGAAATCCTCAATCATCACATCAAAAGTTTGAGCCAGCTTGTGAACTGCTGCAAAGTCAACCATTGCCATACCCTGAGAACGGGCATAATTGCTAATCGTACTGTAGCCCACGCCCGATCGCTCCGCAACCTCTTTGAGCGTCCATCCCTTCTGGGCCGCCAACTCTCGAACCCGCAACCTTACTAAGCCTTTGCTCATATTCACTATTTACAAAATTTTGGATTTAGTATAATATATCAAAAAGCGATCGCCCCCGGTCATTCGATTTTAGATTTTAGATTTTAGATTTTAGATTGACTCTAAAGATGAATCTGGTAGCTGGAACGTTGGTCGAAAATTTTGCGCCTCTCATGGCAGAAGTCGGGGCTTGTCTCCGTTTTGCGGCGGAGTCAACGAAACTAAAGACGATCGCCAGTTAAAATTAATCCCGACAGATAATTTCTGTCGATCGCACTTAGCAGAGATAGATTTAGCTACCACCACCAGATGCAACTACAATGATATCAGAAAATCAGTTAAGATCGTCAACTATCAGCGCCTCAAAAATTATTCACAAATCGTCGATCGTCAATCCGCGATCGAGATTTGTCACCGAAGAAACAGTAGCACTCCTGTTCAACATATCACCGGAACAGATATACCGGATCGATTGCTGCCACAACGTGGTGTACGTTCATGCCAAAGGCCTGAGTCGATTTGTCAGCTACGCCGATTTCCCCCCAATCTTAGAAGTAAAACCGCCCTGTGCTCAAGATTTTGTCGCCTGGTACAAACGCTGGAAACGGACACAAGCACCAGAATTTTGGACTAAATTCTATACGTACAACTTCAAAGCGGCTGTTTCAGTTGACAGCTTGCTTGAGTGGGGTAAATTAGTAGCTACAGTTAAATCGGTAATTTCCGCATCAGCGCTGCAACAGCTACGAGATGTTTACGCTCAAGAAAAAACATTGATGGAAAAGTTTTAAAGCAGGCGGGGCGGATAAATCGGCAATTGTTGGCCACCAGCAAGATACAGCATATTCCATGTATATGTAGTACACACTATCTTGTAGTAAGCATCGGTGCGTCGCCACCCATCAATCTGCAAGTTCTATTTAAAAGGTCGCAGATCCGCACCCTACATACAGCGGATTCCAGGTTTATAAAGTACACCCCAGAAACCGGGTTTCTTCTGGATTTCTCGCCAGAAACCGGTTTTATTCAAGAAACCCGGTTTCTCTGTACTTCACTTACCTGGAAAGTGCTGTATTAAAATCACACAACATAAATATAGTGGCTACTGTACTTCATCAACCACCGAATATGCTGTAAATGTAAGGTGCGCTTCGGCGCACCCTACGGGATAGAGGTTCCGATCAAAACTCTTCTTTACCTTCCAATCCCCACATATTGGAAACCAGCCGCTTCTAAAGCCTTCTTGTCTAAGAAATTGCGGCCATCAATCATCACCGGATGATTCATCAACTTCGCCATTTTATCGTAATCTAAATTGCGAAACTGTTCCCAGTCAGTCACCAACACCAAAGCATCGCAACCGTCGGCCAACCTTTCCGGGTCAGTTTCTACCAAAACTCCCGACAAACCGTGACGCATCCCAGTTTGAGAAACAATCGGATCGTAAGCTTTAACTTTCGCTCCCAACCGATTCAAATTCTCGATTAAAATCAGCGCTGGGGCATCCCGCAAATCGTCAGTATCCGGCTTGAAAGTCAAACCCAAAAGTCCGACAGTTTTACCTTTGAGAATCTTCAAAACGTGCTGCAACTTTTCAATAGCAATGAACCGCTGGCGTTGGTTAACTTCCACTGCCGCTTTCAGCAAATGCGCCTCGTAGCCGTAATCGTCAGCAGTGTGAACTAAAGCCGAGACATCTTTGGGGAAACAGGAACCGCCCCAACCAATGCCAGCTTGCAGAAACTTGTTGCCAATCCGTGAATCTAAACCGATACCTCGGGACACTTGACTAACATCTGCACCGACACGATCGCAAATATTAGCAACTTCATTAATAAAGCTAATCTTCGTAGCCAAAAAAGCATTAGCTGCGTACTTAATCATCTCCGCTGAACTGATATCAGTCATCACCACAGGAACTTCCGGCAAAGACTGATTTTCTGCAAACTTGCGATCGACAATCGGCCGATATAACTGTAGCATCATATCCATAGCCCGCCGAGAGTTGCTACCGAGAACAATGCGATCGGGATTAAAAGTATCAAAAACAGCACAGCCCTCCCGCAAAAACTCCGGGTTGCTAACCACATCAAATTGAACACCTTTGTTTGCTGCTACTTCCTCACCAGTAACCTCATCACCGCTGTGAGGTTTTTGACGTTCTGCTAAACCGTCTAGTACAATTCTTCGCACCCAGTCCCCGGAACCGATGGGCACAGTAGATTTATTAACAATGACTTTGTAATCGCCATCGAGGTGAGCTCCTATTCCCCGAGCAACCGCTTCCACGTAGCGAGTATCGCTTTCCCCAGTAGGCAAAGGAGGCGTCCCCACCGCAATAAACAAAATATCCCCGTGAGACACTCCCGCTGCTAAATCCGAAGTAAATTCTAGATTGCCAGATGCAGATGCAGAAGACATTAATTCAGACAGTCCAGGTTCAAAAATAGGCGACTGTCCAGACTTCATTAATTTAACTTTTTCTTCGTTGTTGTCTACGCAAATCACGTGGTGGCCGATGTGGGCCAAACAAGTGCCGGTGACTAAGCCAACATATCCTGTACCGATGACACAAACCTGCATAGAAATCTCCTCAAAGCTAGTAAATAAATTAGATGGGATGTTGAAACAAGAAGGAAGAAGGGAGAAGCCTTTAGTTATCTAGGAGAGAAGGAAAAAACAGCTTGTAGGGGTAGTGCTACCCCTACTCCCCGTGCCTACCCCTAGAGGGCAACCACGGGGGGTTTGCCCCTACAAATCCCCACTCTCTACTTTTGGTTTCCCTCGATGCGATCGCGAAAATCCTTTATAGTCAACTCTAAACCTTGATCCAGCGGCACAGTTGGCTCCCACCCCAACCAAGTTTTAGCACGAGTAATATCCGGTTGTCGCTGTTTTGGATCGTCTTCCGGCAGCGGTTTAAAGATAATTTCTGCCCCTGGATTAATCGTGTTTTGAATTTTTTGTGCCAGTTCCAATATAGTGTATTCGCCGGGATTCCCCAAATTCATCGGCCCGATTTTGTCGCTATTCATCAAACGAATAAATCCTTCCACCAAATCAGAAACGTAGCAGAAACTCCGCGTTTGGGAACCGTCGCCGTATACTGTCAGCGGTTGATTCCGCAAAGCTTGAGCAATAAAATTGCTGACTACTCTGCCGTCATTTTCCAACATCCGCGGGCCATAGGTATTATGACAGCAAACGCAGTAAGTACCGCCTACAAAATTCTCTCCGTCGGGAACAGAAAAGTCGTATACATCCTCATCGATTTCAAACTCTTCTATGGCTTTAACTTTTGCCCAAGCTAAATCCCCTGTGATTTGAGCTTGCAGTTTTTGTTTAGCATTAGCCAGATTGAGAATGCTGTACTCGTCCAACCCTTGAACAGTTATCCGGTAAGACTTGTATTTTTTGCTGTCTCCTTTTCGCACTGTTGTCTCGAATTCCGACACACTTCCAACTATCCCGAATTTAGCTAGAATTAGCACCAGTTTTTCAATGATTTTTTGGCTGGAACTGTTAAACACTAGCAGCGAACCCGTTGTTTTCGCGTCGTGATTCCCGTCGCCTTCCCAGAAACCGTGTAAAAAGTGAACTAACTGTTCTTTGGGAAGTTGCAAAATCCAATTGGGTATATCTTTTTTGGTGCTTAATTCTTTGCCAAACCCCAAAATATTGACAACTAGATCGACAATTATTTTTGACCTGACGTTAACGGATGGCGCTCTTTTCTCCTCTTTGTCAAATCTGATTTCACACTCGCAGCCAAATAACTCTCGCGTCACCCGGATCAGCTTTTCCAGATATTTGACATTTGAGCTAAATACGAGCTGGCGGTCTTTTTCTGTATGAACCAAACAGCCTTCTGCTAAGTAAAATCCCAAAAACCACAGGAAATCACTGACATTTTCGATGTAATTGTTGATGGCTTTGACGGATTGATAGCCAGCTATTTTGTCTTTTTGGGTCAAAGGTAATCCCAATTCTTGCCAAAGTTGCCAGGGAATTTTGTTGCCGGCTTCGTATTTTTTGATGGTGCTGAAGTATTGGCGATTGCTGATTCCTTTTCGAGCGAAATATCCATATATCTGCTCTCGGAATTTTTCTAAGTATGCGATCGCATCCTCGCTGATTACCCACAGCCCTGGTGCATTAACTTTATCGCTGATGTAAAAAGGTTCCAAGGGACGATCGATAAAAGGAAGGTAACTGGGAACAGCTACATCATCCCCAACCTTTAAGTCTTTGCCAAATACGGCTTGAGGCAACCCTTGGCTGTCGCGAGTAAACAAACTGTGGTCTTCAGTAATTTTTACTTGTTTGCCCCAGGTTGTTGCAATTTTATACCCTTTCTTCGTCACTTTGTGTTTCCAAATTGCCGAGATTGGTTTTAAGCGCATTTTTCCCTGTTCGTCAAAGCAAGGAACTGAAACATTTGATATGTCACCTCCGATCCGGCTGTAGCATTCCTCAAATGTTTCGTAATAAAGTCGATCTCCTTTGTAATAGAGAACTTTTTGATCGCCTGTCAAACTGTTAAAAATTCGCACAACTCGAATGTCTACACCATTTTGACGGTGGTAATCAAAAGATAAGGTTTCAGCTACTCGCTTCCCTTCGTCGTAACACGATCTGATCCCGATACAATTAACGTTGCCGCGATAATCTTCTGTTTGTGGATGTACGTCAGGATCTCCGTACACTTCGGAAGTGGAAGCGAGAAAGAATCTTGCTTTTACCCGTTTTGCCAATCCCAACATATTCATCGTGCCGATGACGTTTGTTTTAATTGTCTTGACAGGGTTGTACTGATAGTGTATAGGGGAAGCGGGACAAGCCAGATGGTAAATCTGATCTACCTCTAACCGAATCGGTTCCGTGATGTCGTGGCGGATCAGCTCAAAATACGGGTTGTCCAGCCATTTGAGGATATTGCGTTTAGTCCCGGTGTAAAAATTATCCAGGCAGACTACCTCATGTCCTTGGGCCATTAAGCGATCGATTAGGTGGGAACCGAGGAAACCTGCACCGCCTGTGACTAAAATTCTCATTGTGGAAACTGCCGTTCTGTTTAGGGGTAGGACTGGGGTACAAAAATTCAGTCTATCAAATGAAACTTGCTAATAGAATAACAAAATTGCGATCGACGATGTAAACACTTATGCGTCACCTTTATTAAATCTTTAATTAACTTAGCATTTGCCAATACTTTGAACAAAGTGCTATAATTCGCAAATGTCAGCTAGCAATTTTTAGTGAAGCTTCAATATTTTCGCAAAAATACTGTTGACAATAATTCACTTTTGAGTTAATAGGTATTAATTGTTTGTTTGTTGTGATTGGTGAGGCGATCGCTTCTGTCTTGAGTTATCTAAGAAAAGGCTGATTCCCTAGGTATGGCTACGCTTCACGGGCTTGTTTGAGAATAGGTTAATCCAGTTTATGTAAACAGGGCTGACGCGCGTCAATCGATTTTAGATTTTAGATTTTAGATTAAAGAATTGACTTGCGCGAGATAAATGCGGGGGCAATAAGTGATTTTAGATTTTAGATTTTGGATTGATTTGCGCGAGATAAATCACGTGGCGGGTACCACATGAAGAAATTCGCTTGTCAGAGGCTAGAAACCTGGTTTATTCGTAGATAAAGTTGAGCAAGCAAATATTTTTCCGAGAAACCCGGTTTATTTGGCCTTAGTCGCGATCGACTAACTGCGACGACGGGAATTAGAATTATACAGTATCGCTATCCGATCGCGGTGGAATCTCAGCAGCAGTTAAAGTCACGATTATTTTTAAGAAGACTTTGGGTATTCCTGAAGTATAAATGTCTGTTGACTACCTTTAAGATTCTGTTTCATCACCCGAAGCAGACGATTATCCATTGGCTGTGTATCTTGGGTGAAAAATTCATGAAGTACCTGCACTTTGCCTGCATAGTCTCGATCGGCTTTACAAATTACAATTCCTGCATGATTTGAGGTTGTAGAATGGAGATTGATGAAATCTTGACGATTTTCTGTAATGACTACTCGCCCTGCATTTGTCGCGTACATCAAGACTTCATCATCGGGAATTTTTTGATTGGCTTGTCCAGCGCCCTAGGATGTCAAAACATCATAGCCACGCGCTCGCAGTAAATCAACCATTGCGATCGGAAAGTTTTCATTCGAGTAAAACTTTAGCATTTTTAGTTACTCATTTTCAGCAAGCCACAGCTCGATTTCTTCTCGGTTGTGTTCGTAATAGTTCGCAACCGCTTGCAAATCTTGAAGGGTGAGTCCTGGATAATTATAGAGAAGTTCGGATTCAGTTGCGCCCTGTTGTTGGTAGGCGATAATCGTCCAGACGGGAATGCGGGTATCGCGAATTCGCGCTGCACCGCCACAAATTCCTGGAGTTTTGTGAATGGGATGCTGAAGGCTTTGGACGAATTGTAGGGTTTGTGCTAGCAAGTCATCAGGCAGTGTTTCAATGGTTTGGAGAAGTTGTTCTTTGATGGTCATAATCGATCGCCAAAATCTAAAGAGGATATTGTGTTGGGATTACAGCCGACCTATAAGCATCCGTATACAGGTTATGGTGTGGCTTGAACACGATCGATTAATCGGATTTTGTTAACGAGCGAATTTTGATCGATAGCTTACGTTCGGTCAGACATTCTGCACGATTAACCTGCAATAAACGCACAGTGACTCGACCGATCGTAGTTAGAGGTTCGATTGTACCACTTTCAGTTTGAAGTTGAAAATGGTCTTCCCAGCTATCTTTTCGAGGCTTGTAAAGTCGAACCACTTCATCTGTTTCTGGATCGAGGGAAGCAATATCGCTGCCTTTATTTTTGTTACAAATTGAGCAAGACAAAGCCTGATTATTTTCTACTGTTTCGCCACTGTGTTTTTCTGCAATGATATGGTCTATTTGATGAGACGATAGGGCGAGTGTTTCTGGGATTAAACAATATTCGCAGTATCCGTTGGCGCGATCGCATACCATTCGTCGCAGACTAGCTGAAACGTAGGTTTTACTCATGCAGCCTCGCTCAGTTTCAGCAGGGCTTGCGCTTTGGCAATGCGTACTAAATGTTCGACAAATTCGTATTGCTGCCACAAACGCTGCTCCATCGGCGTGAGTCCTTCTGTGCGATTTTTCTCTAATAAAGTATCGATGTCAGCTTGAAGATCGTCGGATAAACGCAGGGCTAATACTTCTTGTGGCGAGGGTAAACTTGCTATAAATTCTAATATCTTCGTGAGTCCAGAAAATCCGCTTGAAGGATTGGCTTCGACTTCCCTCAATCCCAGCATCAAAATCTGTGGTAACTCATCTTTGAGAGTATCTAGCCGCAGTGCTAGTTCGTCGGGAATTTGAAGGGTAATTGTTGCCATTTTTTTACTCACTGACGCTCTCATTGAATGGTAGCACAATAGACGACGGGAATTATAATTATATAGTGTCGTTATTGGATAGCGGTGGAATCTCAGCAGCAGTTATAGTCACGATTTTACCATCACGCCAGATACTAATTAATTGTCCTAGTCTGCAGTGTTTTTCATATGCTTCGGCAATTGCTACTTTCACACCTGCATCAATTTTTTCATATAACTTAAGGAGTTCTTCTTCAGTCATTTGATTCCTAACCTATGCTCCATTCTATTCAAAAAAAGCTTCTAAATCCCGATCGCCTCTGATAATTCTCATAATTTCAATTCCATCGTTCGCGATGCGGTAAAAGATAATGTAGTTTTGCAGAGGAATACCGCGCAAGTAGGGGCGAAGTTGACTATAAGTGCGTCCCATCAGAGGAAATTGTGTCAAGTAGCGGCATTTTTTAGTGAATTCATCGATGAATCGTTCGCCTGCTTCAACGTTGCGTGCGACGAAATAGTCTGCGATTTCGTCAAGGTCGCGAATCGCTTCAGGTGAGATGACATATTGGCTCATCAGGGATTATACCGATCGAGCTTTGTGGAATTTGGCTCGGATTTGAGCGATCGCCGTTTCACCATCCACTCCTTCACCGCGATCGAGTTGTGTGGCGGCGATGTCGATTTTGGCGCAAACTTCTTCTACCCAGCGATTGTATCGATCGCGTTTTTCCAGCAGCCGTAGCGCGTCAGCAATGATTTCGGTAACGTTGGTATAGCGCCCGCTAGCGAGTTGGGCTTGGATGAGTTGTTCTTGTTCGGGGGTGAGGGTGATACTCATAGGTAAAGATTGGCTGGCTATTGTTTTATTGCAGTTCGCGGGGATTGCACGTTTGTCTCTATTCTATTCTAATCTATGACTGATGCGTTACGTTGCACTAGCAATACCTACTACTATTTATCGATCACAATCGCTAGTTCGTCGCGAATTTGAATGGTAATTCTTGCTATTGTTTTTAGTCACTGATGCTCCGATCGAATCATAGCACAATAGAAGCGCGATCGCCCTTATTGGAGAAATGCAGTGTGCGATCGCCCCGCGCGATCGGGTAAAGGTGCGATCGCGCTTCCTGATTTTAGTCGCTTCACGCTACCAATCTGTTGAATTATGGCTAAATTTTAGTTACCGTTGTTATCGTTGAGGTCTAGATTTTGTATTGATAGTTCTGAAGGTAGTGGTACAGTTATTTGTAGGTATACACCAATTTTTATTTGATTGTTCTCAAAACTTATATTAGTTACATTAACTTTACTATTTTCAGATACACCGTCTTGAATAGGGAATTTAGCAGGTGGCTTAGTTTTATATCCAGCATCCTCAAGCCATTCAGCAATATTTCTCCAGTTTTCTATCTTTTCAATGCCTTTACCCACAAAGGCTTTAACGTATTTATAGATAGTGGCACACAGGTCAGTTTCAACACCCTTGGGATTCTTTTGCAGCTTTTCGGCGATTTCAGCGGGACTGTAGCCACAAAGCAACCCCCGCAGATGCAGCTTTTCTACGGGGGTGAGAGGCTTTCCCTTAACGGCGGCCAAGTCCGAGTACAGAGTTTTTAAGTCCCAGCGGCTTTCGGCTTCGACGAAGCGATCGTTTGTTGATGCCATAAATAGGTGTGTGTGAAGTTCCTGATGGAAGTCTAACACAATTCCTGATGGGTGTCAGGGAAAGGCTGTGATTGGTCAGGTTATTATAAGTTTTAAGTAGAATAACGCAGCATCAAGGAAATGTCTGATGAACGCAAACAGAGGAAATCAATCTAACGATCCAAACCAGAAACAGCCACAACCAGAAAGTCTGGATGGAGACAATAATTTTTATGAAGAATATGACGATTGCTATGAAGATGAGGATTTAACCTATCCTCCGGGTGAAGCATATCAAGCATATCTTGAGTATCCCACCCATCTGAACGCTATAGATGCGGCTGAAGAAATCTGGGGCATTCCCGATCCTCGGCTGATAGAGGATTAGCCTTATGCAGCCTGACAAATATTGATAGAAAAAATTACTGCTCTAAGTGCAATAAATTTGTAGTAACGAGGTTTGAGATGTCTAACGGTTATGTATCTATGACAGCATTTTTCCCAACAATGGTAAGTGCAGAAAGTTTTCAAACACGCCTAAACAGCCTATTGTCTGCGGGTGATGTCAGAAGAATAGATTCTGGGCTCGTGCAACAAAACACCCAAACAGCTACTCAACCTGTGAGTACGGGCGACATTATAGTTCAAATAGAAGTTAGAGAAAACCATGCCACTGAAATTCAAATCCTTGTCATTGATTGTGGTGGTCGAAATGCCTTACCAGGACAGGAAGCAACCTTTGAACTGTAAGAAAGATTGAGCATGAATAAGCTTTATAAGCTTTCCCTGGCTCAAAAAAATCAGCCCCTACATAATTTTTCCAACAACAAACAACTATGCCAACCATTTTTAACCTAGAACTTGCGTGGAACAAACCCGCCAAAAATTGGAAAGAATCAAGTGAACATATCTTGAGGGTGCGTATCAATTCCAGTTCAGATAGACAGTATGGTTTGCCGCTGCGAATGGCGATTGCTGTAGATACCAGCAGTTCAATGCAAGGTAGCAAAATATTAGCAGCTAAAGAAGCTTGCCAAGCAGTTGTAGCTCAATTGCGGGAAACGGATAGCTTAGAACTAGCTAGTTTCTCATCTCAAGTACAGCCATTATTAAAGTCTCTTGCTGGTGGCAAAGGAGCGGTCGATTCTGCCAATATAGCGATTACCAAACTGCAAGCTAGTGGCGTTACCCGTACAGACATGGCACTAGAGTGGATTCAAAAAGCCTTGCCAGAAGAAAAAGGCGTTGTCCGCGTAGGGATTTTGATTACTGATGGTCATGCTACTGATTCTCAGGGAAATCCTCTGACTGACGTAACTCCACTGCTTGAGCAAGCTGGGAAACTTAGCGATGTTGGTATTTCACTGTACACGGTTGGTTTAGGTAATGCAGCTAATTTTAATACGGCATTTCTGTCAGACTTAAGTGAACACGGTCGGGGAGCTTTTATGTATGCTGAAACTCCAACTGAGCTAGAACCGCAAATTAAAGAGCGACTAACAGCAAGTCAAGCAGTCGCAATTGATAATGCTCAACTTTTGCTAACTTCGCAAGCTGGAATTAAAGCTGAAGGCTTTTGTCGATTTAAACCAGACTACCTGCCACTAGAAAAAACATCCGATGGTAGCATCCTTTTAGGAGTGATAAGAACAGATACACCCACTGATGTACTGATCAAAATCGAAGTTCCGGCGGGTGCTAAACAACCCCCTTTTAGTCAAGAGGTGCTGCAAATCCAGCTAACAGCTAGTGCATTGCCAAACCCTGTAACAGCAACAACATCTATTCTCTACACCAACTCTTACAGCCAATATGAACAAATTAACTCTGATGTTGAAACTGACAGGCTTAACTGGAATTGTAACATTATCATGGAGGACTTGATCCACTTGGCTTACAATCCCAGTGCTGATCCCAAGCAAGTGAGGGAAGTGCTGGAGAAACTAGAGAACAATGCTGCTGTTATTAATCGTGATGATCTGCTTGAACACATTAATCAACAGAGGAGCAATTTAGAAAAAGAAGGCAAACTAGATCCGCGTCGCACGACCCGAATGTTGATCGATGCCAAGAAATCGTGAAAAAAAAGGCATGACTCACAAATGGCGGATAAGCAATTAAAAGAGCAAGGACTGGTTTATGACGACAGAACCCGTAAGGGAAAACGAAATGTCAATGAGGATGTTAAATTGGTCAAGCCTTGGCCAGATAAATCAGCACTGCTGGCACTTGTTGTAGATGGTATGGGTGGACATCAAGGGGGGAAAATTGCTGCTGAAATTGTCCTTGATACTTTTAAGGAACTTTTAAAGCAGCCCCTCCCAGAAACTCCTGAATCTCGCTATCAACTTCTATTAGACAGCTTCCATAAAGCTAACACGGCAATTATGGAACGAGTCCTAGAAGAATTTAAGTTAGGTAACTCTAAACTCAAAGATATGGGAGCCACTCTCGTTGCTGCAATCATCACTGCCACTGACTGTTTGCATTTGTACGCAGGAGACTGTCGTTTATATCACTTTAGTCAGGAAATACCCCTTTACATGACTGACGATCACTCAGTCATAAATCTTCTGATAAAAAGCGGAGAAATTACTTCTCAAGATGCCAAAAATCATCGAATGCGTGGTGTGGTCACATCCTGTTTGGGTGGTGGGCAAAACGCCAGATTGTCTATTGCTCCAAAATGGGATGAAGATGGATCACCTGCTTTCAGAAAGCTACATCCTAATGATGTATTGCTGTTATGTAGTGACGGGCTACATGGTTCAGTCAGCGATTTTGAACTTCAAAATTTCACTGAAAACTACAATATATCTCCAGCAAATATAACTGAGAAATGTGTAGATGCAGCCTTAAAAAATGGCAGTGAAGATAATGTTACTGCCATCGCAATTATAGCAAAAAATAACAGTTTATGAGTAATTATAGGCAAGTCTGGATATCGCTTTTAAAGGACGCTAACGGGCAGAATAGCATAGTTGATGGCAAATATCACTTGAAGGAATTTTTAGGATCTGGAGGTGAGGGGGCAGTTTACCGCGCTGATGAAGTGATTTTAGACGAGCCAGTACGTTCTGTGGCCGTGAAACTGCACTTAAAAGAAGATGATAATTTAGAGCAACAAAAGCGGGAAATAAAGATCATACTCAATATCAGTCACCCGCACCTCATTCGCTGTTTCACTGCCGGTCAGTGCAAGCTAAAAGATTATGAGCTTGTGTATTTAGTGATGGAACTAGGAGATGCAAAAACACTAGATAAATGCTTGCCACTGTCTGAGGAAGAAACTAGAGAAGTAGTGCAAAGCATTGGCTCAGTTTTAGTATATTTGCAGGATCAGAACATAGTACATCGAGACGTAAAGCCAGCAAATGTGCTGCGTGTGGATGAACAATGGAAACTTTCAGACTTTGGTCTTCTGCGTGAGGATGTTCAGTCTCAGGGTGTACTTACCCGTACTTTCAGGGGTACTCCCGGATACGCACCCCCAGAGTTCTATGAAGGCAAAGTTTTCCAAGCTTGCGATGTTTGGTCACTGGGGGCTATGATCGTCGAAATATTAACTGGAAATCCGGCTTTTTCAGGGAAGACAACTGAACATTTAAAAACATTAGTTATAAGAGCAGAGCCGCAGTTAACTCAGTCTTTACCTGCACCCTTTGATGAAATTGTTCGGGGATGTCTCATCAAAGATCCTAACGAACGTTGGACAGCAAAGCAAGTTTTAGAGGCTCTAAATAAACCCGCCATTTCACTATCACGACCTCAGCCTAGGCCACGCATTCCTCCTCCAATTATTAGACAGTCGCGAACAAATGTGGACGATTTCGATAATCTGCGTAACTTACTTAAAGCCAAGAAATGGGAAAAAGCCGACCAAGAGACGTTCCATACTATGCTGAAGATAGCTGGACGAGAAGAAGAAGGTAAACTCACTATCGAGTGTCTTGAAAACCTGCCCATAGAAGCTCTCTGTACTATTGATAAACTGTGGAAAGAAGCCAGCGCTGGGAAATTTGGATTTAGCGTCCAGAAGCACATCTGGCAAGAAATTAGCGCTATTACTACAACTCCGTTTAGAGTATCTTACGAATTTGGTGATCGGGTAGGCTGGTATTTTGACAATACTAAATGGTTAGGATATCATGCACTGAATTTTGATATAAATGCTCCTCAAGGACACCTTCCAAGTTGGTATCACTCTGAGTTATGGACAGGGCGAGGTATGAGTAAGGGAGTGCCGGTGCGTGTGGGAAACTGCGCCCGCAGTCTTTTTTCTCGCCTACCATAAATGCCAGAGTTAGCATCGATCGCCATCATGGCCCAAAACTGAAACCCCTTAATTTTAGAGGCAGGGCAGCATCCAAAAATCAGCCTCAAGGCCAGTGGCTAAACGATCGAGACTGGGTAAAAGCTGAACAAGTGACACCGAAATATCCCGGTTGTTACATTATAAATTTTAAGCGTTCTATTGGGAAAGTTCACTATCCCGATGGGAAAATAATTGAAAATGTTACCCATGCTTTTATTAAAAGGAAACCAGATGGAACATTCAAATCTGCTTATCCTGTTCTCAATGATGCTACGCTGTCCTCATTAGATAGGAGCGATGAAAATGAATAACTATATCAATTTTACAATCCAGTTAGAAAAACCTAATTGCGAACAATATGCTGACGCACCCGATGACTCATTAGGAGAACTTTCGCATTTTGAATTAGGTCTGAAACTATTTTGCTTTGAATGCGATCGCCCAGTATCAATAGAAATTGGTGAAGAAAAACTAAAAGTTTTTTTAGACCCCGATATCTGTATGCTCCTAGAAGATGAACTCCCCAAAAAAATTAGTGAGTTATCCCAAGGGAAACCCATCAACATAGAATTTGTTGAAAGTGTGTGCCTTACTCTTGAATTGCAGCCATTAACCAACGATAAAATTAGCTGTAATTTCAAAGAATTTGGATATTTATCTCCAAACCAGTTTACCCTAAAATCCAGAAATCAACACTTTGAACTGAATAAAACTCAAGTTATAACAGAGTTAAAGGGATTTGTCGAACAACTCATGGAAATGGCTCTAAATGGCGGCTATATCACCCGCGAAGAAAAGCAAGAATTCCTGATGCCACTCCGCGAAATTGCGTCTGCTTCGGCTATTTGTTAATTAAGTACGATCGCCCTTCATGTCCGAAAGTGCGATCGCCCTTCATCTCTCAAAGTGCGCGCGTAGCTATCGCGTAGGGAATCACCCTTAATCTTACTTCCCTTAATTACAGAACAAACTCGGCTCTACATGAAAAAAACTTCCCAGAATCAAGGCCAGCTCTTTGCCAATATCTCGATCGCCATTAACCACTTCATACACTCTTTTTTCAGACCCAATAACTCCCACTAAGTCAGCAGGTTGTAACTCTCTTTGTTCCATCAAAAACAGCAATATTGAATTAGGAGTAGCTGTGGCTCCCGGTGCATAGTATTCTTGCTCAAATTTTTCAATTAATGCAATCAGCAATTCATATAACTCGTCTTCTTCAGGAGTGCGATCGCCCCGGTGCATCAACTCTTCCACCATAGCCAGAGCCTTTTCATTATCCGCTTCGGTTCTAATTATTTTCGGCTGATACAGAGACAATAACTCTTTGTATTTATCTGGATTAAAAGTAAGGGTCATTTTTCCATTTTTCCTTATCATACTCAGCATGGGTTAGAATATATTTGATATAAATTAATTGGCTTTCATAATCAATACTAACGATTAATCGATAATTATTACCTTTGATATTAAAAACTGTAAAAACCCCCAACTGCTTCGGCTTTAGGAAAAACAGATTGTACCTCAATTAAGTTAGACCATTTAGCCTTGCTAGCAATTTTAAACCAGTTATCCAAAGCTTCCCCGCAATCAGCATGAGTTTCGCTGTATTCACGCACCCGTTTGTAGCTGATTATGTGCATCTACTATACGCAATTTAAACTAAGTTTTAGTTTAGCTCAACCAATTTCTTTGGTCAAGGACGATCGCCCGACCTGTCCAAAAGTGCGATCGCTCTTTTAAAAACCCTAACTCCTGCTCAGACAGTTGACGTGCTACACTCAGAGTATCGTCACAGCCACAAACAGAATGCAAACCATTACCATCACAATTCCAGACGATCGCCTGCACAAGCTCCAAGAAACCGCCAATATCCTCGGCCTTTCCCTAGAAGCATTACTCCTTGCGGGTGCTGAAAACTTGCTCGCACCACCAGAAACATCCTTCCAAAATGCTATGGAATACGTCCTCAAAAAGAATACTGAACTTTACCAAAAGCTGGCGTAATGCGCTATCTAACTTTAACAGAAGTCTTAGAACTTTATCGGCGCATTATCGAGCAGTCGGGCGGAGCATTTGGCATCGCTAATTTAGGAGCCTTAGAGTCAGCTTTAGCTCAGCCGCGCATGACGTTTGGCGGGGAGGAACTTTACCCAACTATCGTGGAAAAAGCTTCAGCCCTTGGATTTGCGTTGATTAAAAATCATCCTTTCTTAGATGGTAACAAACGCATCGGTCACGCAGCAATGGAAGTCTTTCTAGTTTTGAATGGCTTTGAGATTTCTGCACCTGTGGAAGAGCAAGAACAAATTATATTACAAGTCGCATCAAGCGCGATCGCCCGCGATGAATTTACTGAGTGGCTGCGCTGTCATATGGTTCCTAATTCTATTTGATAAATTCTGGCTCTGAAAAGTAAACTTTATTATGCCACAGTGCGATCGCCCTTAATCCCCAAAAGTGCGTGAAGCGTAGTTATCCCGTAGGGAATAGCTCTTAATCTAACTTCCCTAACTCTTTGTATTTATCTGGATTTAAACACTCCTGGACGCACTCCGACAAAGAGTTTCTGGGCCCCCACAGGGACGGGATCTCCGGCCCATCCCACAATCAAACTGACTCTTTGTGGAACAGGCATCTTGCCTGTTCTAGATGACTGCAAACAACTACAAAAAACAGACTCTTTGTGGAACAGGCATCTTGCCTGTTCCTAACAAAAAGCCACACAGATTACGAATCTCGATCGAGCTTCAGCACAGCCATAAAAGCCTCCTGCGGCACATCCACAGTACCCACAGACTTCATCCGCTTCTTACCCTTCGCCTGCTTTTGCAGCAACTTCTTCTTCCGCGAAATATCACCGCCGTAACACTTCGCCAACACATCCTTCCGCAAAGCCGGAATGTGCTCCGAAGCAATCACCTTCGCACCAATTGTCGCTTGAATCGGCACCTTAAATTGATGACGAGGAATCAACTCCTTGAGTTTTTCCGTCAACCCGCGGCCCACATTATAAGCCTTATCCCGGTGTACAATCATCGCCAAAGCGTCAACCGGATCGCCATTAATTAAAATGTCCATTTTCACCAACGGATTTTCGCGATAACCGATGAGGTGATACTCCATGCTCGCATAACCGCGCGATCGCGATTTCATCTGGTCAAAAAAGTCCGTCACCACCTCCGCCAAAGGTAACTCGTAAACCAGCGTAGTTCGGCCTTGACTCAGATACTTCATATCCATAAAAATGCCCCGCCGACTTTGAGACAGTTCCATCAGCGCGCCCACATAAGTTTCCGGCGACAGCATTTCTACCCGCACATAAGGTTCCTCAATTTTCTCGCGATACTGAGGATCTGGCAAGTGGCTGGGATTGTCAATTGTTAATACTTCCCCTTTAATTGTTGTGATTTGATAAACCACAGAAGGAGCCGTAACAATCAAATCCAAATTGTATTCTCTCTCCAGTCTTTCTTGCACAATTTCCATGTGCAGCAAACCCAAGAAACCGCAGCGAAAACCAAATCCCATCGCACTCGAAGTTTCCGGTTCGTAAGAAAGCGCCGCATCGTTGAGTTCGAGTTTTTCTAAAGCTTCCCGCAAATCGGGAAATTGGTCAGCATCGATCGGGAACAAGCCGCAAAAAACCATCGGTTTTGCTTCTGTATAACCCGGCCAAGGCTCCGGTGCAGGCTTTTTGACCAAAGTAATCGTATCGCCGACGCGAGCATCAGCTACGGCTTTAATTGCCGCGCCCAGATAACCAACTTCCCCGGCGTGCAGTTCGTCTACTTGAACTTGAGTCGGTGAAAGGATGCCCAATTCATCGATGACATATTCCTTACCCGAAACCATCAACAAAACTCGATCGCCCTTTTTGACACTTCCGTCCATCACCCGGAAATACACAATTACCCCGCGATAAGGGTCGTAATAACTGTCAAAAATTAGCGCCCGCAGCGGTTTGTCAACAGTATCCTGCGGCGGCGGCACTAATTCGACGATCGACTCCAAAATCTCATCTATACCAATTCCTTCCTTAGCCGAAGCCTCAATCGCCCCGCTACAGTCCAGACCGATAATTTCTTCAATTTCCCCTTTTACCCGTTCCGGTTCTGCCCCCGGCAGGTCAATTTTATTTAAAACTGGAATAATTTCCAAATTGTGTCCCAAGGCAAGGTAGACATTTGCGAGGGTTTGTGCTTCCACGCCTTGAGATGCGTCTACCACCAGCAGCGCCCCTTCGCAAGCAGCGAGCGATCGCGACACCTCGTAAGAAAAGTCCACGTGTCCGGGAGTGTCGATCAGATTCAGCACGTACTCCTGACCGTCCTTGGCAGTATAGTTCATCCGAGCGGCTTGCAGCTTAATCGTAATGCCACGTTCGCGTTCGAGATCCATATTGTCTAAAAACTGCTCCTTCATCTCCCGTGCCTGCACAGTCCCAGTCGCCTGCAACAGGCGATCGGCCAAGGTCGATTTTCCGTGGTCGATGTGAGCAATAATCGAAAAATTACGAATGCGAGATACAGGGACGTTAGTCATGTTTTTTATCGAAGAGCTAATCGGCAAAGGATACTTTTTGTTGTATGATTACACAAGCAAGAGTAGAGTGCTTACTTCAACCTCTTACTGGGGATTGAGATGAAACCACAACTGAGGCAAACCTCAAGAGTATCAGTTATTAGCCTTTCAAGTGTCCGATCGAGGCCGGACACCCAAAAGGAAAAAACTTTTCTCTCTCTCATTGTACAGAAAGCGGTTAAGCGGTTGAGGAAAGGTTGGGTGCAAATCAGGGACTGCCAATATCTAGTCCAGTCGGTTGTCATCAAAAGAATTGAAACTTAAGAATTAAAACTAGGATTTTTTAACTATGAGCGAATCAAGAATACCATCCCACAGTTCGTCAGAAAAAGTCGAACTGTCCATCCATATCGATCCTGAACTGCTAGACCAAATTAAGCACTTGACGAATGACCCCAGCAAAGTCATTGAAACAGCAATCAAGCAGTGGCTCAGAGGCGAGCGCCGCGAAGACGAGCTGGCTCTGAGTTTACGCCGCAACCCCCCAGTCCCGCCCCGCGGTGAGTGGAACGACTGAGGTACTCTCGCCCCAGACGGCGCGCGCAAATCTGCAGGCTGTAAAGTTTCTGGCAATGAAATTTCGATCGCGCGGGCGAGATCCTGCAGATTTCGCGGCGAAAGCTACAAGTGGTGGGCGAGTGAACTCGGCTAAATCACAACCTCGGAACTATTCGAGGTGGTGGTTCGCAGCCTCATATTTTGGCGTAATTTTCACATTTGATAGTTAATCGGTGCAGATTCCTAATTTCTCAATCTTAATTTTTATCTTTAAATTACCCAAAACGGCTGAGAACGAATAGTTTTTAGTTTTGAGTTGAGTTCAGAATTAAATAATAAATGTTTTCTGAGTTCATTAATCACTCAATACTCAATAATAGAAGCCTAAAATTTGTGCTAATTGTGAGTTTTGAGCGATAAATGTTTTAATTAAAAAGCCAACAACTTTTTAATTGATTAATAACTCAAAAATTAACAGTAGAAGCATCAAACAATGGGGAGTATTGAGATATTTATTCAAAACTCAAGACTCCAAAATCCGAACTACTTTCATCCCCTACTCTGATGGACTCTAACACAGATTTTCGGCGATCGAGCCTCGCCTCTACAGTTTTTTTTCAAGAGTTAGGGGCAGAATTAGTATTTACCCAAGACGCAAGGGGTAGATATCTATCTTTTTACTGGCAAAAAGCCGAACAGTACAACCTTACAGCAGAACAAATTGTCGTTAGCGAAGCCCTCGAAGAGGATCGCCCCCTCAGCGAAACCCTGCAACCCATCCCCCCCGCGCCTTATCTCGATATCCTGCGGCGGGCGCTCGAAACCCTCGTACCGCAACGGTTCAGCTATCCATTTTGCCACGCCGGACAATATTTTCTCTTCGATTTGACACTCACTCCGGCGATCGACTCAAACGGCAAAGCTACAAAAGTCTTAGTTATGGGAAGGCTGCTGTCTGACAAACCCACAGACAGACGGCCAGACTCCCCAGAATTCATGCTCTATCGAGCTTTGCCATCCCTCTTGGACGCCCGCCAACGAATGTCGCTTCCAGCGAGCCGTATCCCCGGTCGATCGCTCCCTCCCTACTCGGAAATCGATCGTAAAATCATCTCGCAAATCGCTCAAAACCTCCACAAAACCCTCGATTTAGCAACCATTTGGCAGCAAACTGTTAACAGCTTGGGTCAAGTTTTGAACGCGAGTCGCTGCATCATCTGTTCCTACAAAAAAGACAGCGAAAATCTCGAAACATCCCCCTTCCTCGCCTCCGAAAAACAGCAAAAATCGACCGCCTCAGCAGCCGAATTACAACAGTCAATAGCTAGCTACCCCTCGCCCCCGCTTTCCCCAACTCAAATCGAAAATCTCCAATCGAAAACTTTTAAAGTAGTAGCTGAATACCGCCAAGAAGCTTACTCTTCTATGCTGGGAGTAGAACTGCGCGCAGCCGAACAGCCGGGGTGGATTCAAACTTTAGCCACCTTAAAACCAGTAGCAGTCGATTACGCCTCCCCCGCCACCGATCCCTTCCACCGCCATTCCGTGCTCGTAGCAGCTACCTCCTATGAAGACCAACCCAATGCACTGATATGTTTGCACCGCTGCGGCAATTCTCCGAAATGGAGTCCTGTCGAACTCGAATTCGCCCGCGAGTTAGTCGCTCAAGTCGGCAGTGCGATCGCCCACGCTACACTTTACCAAGAATTAGAACACGCTCGCGCCGAAGCCGTAGCTCTTTCCCAACTTAAAAGTCAATTTCTTGCTAATACTTCTCACGAACTCCGCACCCCCCTCAACGGCATCCTCGGCTTCCTAAAACTGCTTATGGACGGCATGGCAGATGACCCGGAAGAAGCGCACCAATTTATCGAAGAAGCTTACCGATCGGCAGTACATTTGTTCAATGTGATTAACGATATTTTGGATGTCGCTAAAATCGAAGCTGGCAAAATGGAGTTAGACCTCGCTCCCGTCAAACTCGGTGAACTGTTGCAACAAGTTGAGGATTTTACACGGGTTCAAGTCGAGCAAAAGCGATTGCAATTTCAAATCCAAAAACCCCCTGTGGAGGACGAGATTATTGTGTATGGCAACTACCAACGCCTGCTTCAAGTAATCTTGAACCTCACGGGCAATGCGATTAAATTTACCGGGGAAGGGGGAATTCGCATCAGTGCCGAGGTTATTAAGAAAAAGGTGACTGTTCACAACCAGCAGTTCCCCGGAATGGTGAAAATCCGAGTCGCTGATACTGGCATTGGGGTTTCTCTCGACAAGCAAGATAAATTATTTGAGTCGTTTTTTCAGGTGGATGGCGATCGTACCAGGCAATACGGCGGCACCGGTTTGGGGTTGGCTATTTCTCAAAAACTGGTAGAAGCAATGGGGGGTACAGTAAATTTTTACAGTATGGGAGAAGGGCTGGGAGCGACTGTTACTTTTACTGTCCCGCTTTATCAAGAACCACTATGTGAACTAACCTGACGGTCAACTGGGTACAGTTAGACCGCAGGCTTCTTTTTCCTTTTTTGCTCATGCTTTTTTGAGTGACGGAGTTCCCCCGCCACTTTCGTAACTCAGACCAATCTTTCTAATAAGTTTAGCTGAGTTTTCATCTCGATCCAAAGATTCTCCACACAGACAAGAATGCCACCGCTCCGATAATTATTTCGGAACTTTATTTAGGCAGTTCCAGCAATTTTGAGAAGTTCCCTTCGGATCAACAAACAAAACGCTTTTACCCAATTTCCATGCGACATATTTTAGGACGCTAGCGAATTGCCCATGAGCAGCATCAAGCAGGGATTTATTCAAGCCACTCTTAGCTGATTGACCGTTGGGCAAATAAACCAAATTACCATCCTCAATATCGGTCTTGGGCTTAGCGCGTCTAGTCAGATTTTTGACACTCAAGTCTTCAACAGCTAAAACTTCACATTTCCCGAACAGCTCATGTGCCGTTTTAAACTGAAAATCCAATCTAGCTCTGGCTACGAACTGATGAAGTCTAGAAATCCTGTCCTTGATAACTTTCCAAGGCTTAGAACCCTTAACTCGGTTAGCTAGCTTCGCTTGAAGTCTTGCCAGCTTCGGGGCCGACTTCCTCAAAAATCTAGGATTCTCAACTCTTTCGCCATTAGAAAGAGCGACGTAATTAGTTATTCCTAAATCTATACCAACAGTGTTTTCATCAGTCGGTTGAATTTCTGCAAGCGTTACAGGAACCGTCTTATCTTCTAGCGTCAGGGAAATATACCACCCATCCGCTTCTGAGATAACACTACCCGTCTTAACTTTGAAACCCGTTGGTATGGGGCGGTGAAAGACCATAGGCACGCTTACCTATTTTTGCGAGGTTAATACAAATCCTATTTTGCTCGTCCTTGACAATATTTAAATTGTCCAACTGAGGATAAGTGAAAGATTTGTAGTAGTGAAACCCTTTGAACTTGGGTTGGCCCCTACGATTGCCATTTTTATCCGGCGTGGTGAAATTTGAAAAGGAAGTTTCCACCTTGTTGAGGACATCTTGTAAAACCTGTGCATCCAACAATTTATAATCAGGAAATAGTTTTTTAGTGTTTTTCAGGTCGGCAAGCTGTATGGTTTGCCACTGCACATAACCGCCTTCAATGTTCGAGAAAATGTCACCCTTTTTAGTCAAAGGATTACCTAATTCATCCTTTTTTCTACCATCCCTAGTCTGCACTCTCGTCAAAGGAATGTTTTGATAAATCTCCTCAATAGGGACTATCGAAACAATCAAGGGACAGGCGTTGACGGGCGTTCTCGTGGCTGACCACCATCTGAATCTTTGACGCCCGTCGGTAGTTGTACTGCCGACGACCGAGTTCTAGATGAGCCACAATTTTTGCTAATTGGGTTTGTGTGGGTTTGAGGCGGTATTTGTATGTTAGTTGCATGGGAAACTTCTTTTTTTCCACCTACTTTAATGTACCATTTTTTCGATTTAATAGTTAGAAAGTACATCAAAGTTAAAGGTACTCGCAATGTCTAATTGTCGGTTTCCGTACCTACACCCGACGAGCCTTTCATCACGCGGGCGTAATTCATTCGGGGTACGGGGCGTAGCGCTCAGATGCGTCCCCTCTGAATATACGCCCGGGACTTCCCGGCTGGTAGTTAAAAAACTAAGTTTGTAGGCCCAACCGGGCGTAATTCCTGGTAAAATTTCTTGTAATGCTACCAAAAAAGTGAGAGGCATACCCAGCTACGTTCAGCGCAAAGGTGCGCTGACCTTAAATTCTGGCCATTCAGTTGAGGCCAGCAGCCCCGATGAAACTGGTTGTGGCGTCTTAGGTGCTGTAACCCCAAGCAAAACGAACGAAACTGCCATCAACCCGCCGTACAAGGCAGCCGATCGCTTGCGAGTTCCCAGTCCCACCCATTGAGGATTTAGCAGACCCAGACAAAAAGCAGGTGTGGAAAACATAAAAGTTAATACAAACAAGCTGGACATCACGCACCTCCGACTAGCGAATTGTAGCGATTA
Source organism: Microcoleus sp. D3_18_C2 (assembly GCF_036702395.1). Classification (NCBI taxonomy): domain Bacteria; kingdom Bacillati; phylum Cyanobacteriota; class Cyanophyceae; order Oscillatoriales; family Microcoleaceae; genus Microcoleus; species Microcoleus sp. D3_18_C2. The sequence goes on from NZ_JAUBTG010000005.1 coordinate 114,876, forward strand.
ATTACTTTCATCTCCAATTAATAGCTCACAAATCCGCTTAAAAAATTGGCAATTTAGGATTTATAACTTGAGAATTATTGATGTTTATCAAACAATAAAAAAAAAATAAAAATCTCTGACTTTAGAGAGTTGTTAAAAAAATAAGAGCTTTCTAGAGAGTGCAAAAATTCAGCTTAAAATAAACACTAAATTCCTTAATCAAAATATGAAAGTCCGCTTTAATGTAGTGCGCCAAAATCAAAACGAGGCTCCCCGGGTTCACACTTACACCCTAGATGTGGAAGAGAGCAATACCATCCTTGACTGCCTCAACAGTATTAAGTGGGAACACGACGGCACTTTAGCTTTTCGCAAAAATTGCCGCAATACAATTTGCGGCAGTTGTTCTATGCGAATTAACGGTCGATCGGCATTAGCGTGCAAAGAAAATGTGGCCAGCGAACTCGCAAGACTGCAAAAAATAGCTGATTCCAGCTCAGCAGAAATGCCTACCGATTTCATCCCAGAAATCACCGTCGCCCCAATGGGAAATATGCCGATTATTAAAGATTTGGTTGTTGACATGACCAGTTTTTGGGACAACCTAGAAGCAGTTGAACCATATATCAGCACCGCCTCGCGAGCAATTCCAGAACGCGAATTTCTGCAAACTCCAGAAGAGCGATCGAAACTCGACCAAACAGGCAACTGCATCCTCTGCGGTGCGTGCTATTCTGAGTGCAACGCCCGCGAAGTCAACCCGGAATTTGTCGGCCCCCACGCCCTCGCCAAAGCTTACCGCACGATCGCCGACTCCCGCGACAGCGAAACCGAAAATCGACTGGAAAAATACAACGAAGGCACCGCAGGTGTCTGGGGATGCACGCGCTGTTACTACTGCAACTCGGTTTGTCCGATGGAAGTTGCGCCGATGGATCAAATTGGTAAGATTAAACAAGAGATTCTCGATCGCAAAGACGACCAAGCCAGTCGATCGATCCGCCACCGCAAAGTCTTAATCGATCTCGTCAAAGAAGGTGGCTGGATAGACGAGCGCAAATTTGGCATCGAAGTAGTAGGAAACTACTTCCGCGATGTTAAAGGTTTGCTGAGTCTGGGCCCGTTGGGTTTGAGAATGATCGCTCGCGGCAAGTTCCCGCTGTTTTTTGAGCCTTCAGAAGGTACCGAAACCGTGCGAAATCTGATCGAATCGGTTCAAAGTTTAGAAAAGTCAGCAGATTAGCGATCGGCTGTCCTTTTCCTGGTAAATTACAAGTTGTGCGATCGCAAAGCTTCCCCAAAATCATCACTCACAACTCGAAACTTAAAACTTTTAAATGACTGCTAAAACTCCTCCATCCCCAAAACCGACAACCCCAAATACCCCAAAACCAGAACCAGCCTTTGGGTGGAATGCCTACGCCGAACAAATCAACGGACGATTTGCGATGGTGGGGTTCGTGGGACTTTTGCTGCTAGAATTCTTCACCCGCCAGGATTTTTTCACCTGGCTGGGTCTGCGTTAAATTAATCAAAATCAATTCAAAATGGAAGCTGAAAAATTATCTATATTTCAGCTTCCTTTTGATTTTTAATAGTTATTTAAAATACAGACTATATCACAATACGGTTCAGTTAAAACTATTTATTCCGGGCGAGATCCCCCTAAATCCCCCTTAAGAAGGGGGACGCAAGAGTAATTTCTTGTCCCCCCTTTTTTAAGGGGGGCTAGGGGGGATCGAGCTTAACTGAACCGTATTGGACTATATCATGTCCGGTCGAGCGACCGCGATTTTTGTAGGGGCGGGTTCAGAACAATACCTGTCAATAATTGACAATCTCAAAAACCCGCCCCGACCGGGATATTATGGTTAATCGATAGGACATGATATTAGAAAATTATAAGTGCCAGACTCTAACATTTATAGTGGCATAAAAACCTATGAATTTACCAAAGTGAATAGTAGTTGCTTATAGTGCGATCGTCCTTGAATTATAGGGACACGGCAATGCCGTGCCCTGACTCCGAAGTTTCGTTCAAACTAATTTCCAGTTGTTTCGCGGACGGTCAAACTGTACTTGCCTCTACCTTTTGGAGGCGGATCGTAAGCATTGACAATGACGCGATAGCGACCGTTTGCAGACAAGGTAACAGTAAGTTCAGAATTGGAATTTTGCTGCGTGACATCATCATTTTCTCCAAGTAGCTCGCCCTGGGAGTTGAAAATAGCGAGATAAGTATCAAACTCGGTACTTTCTACGGTAATAACCAGTTTCTGACCCTGAGTGCCTTCAAAGGTATACTCGTCGTACAAACTGCTGTCTGAGGGAAGTACAGAAGACTTAGCAGGGCTGAGTTCTCCGTTTTGCTCTAAAATGACTTTAGATGCACCCGCATCAGGAGTCGGCGGAGGTTCTACAGTTGGGGTCTGAGTTGGCGAACTTTGTGGCGATGGGGACGGGTTGGGGCTTGCTTGAGCTAAAACCGCCTTGTCAGCAGTCTTCGCATCAGTTAAGTTTTGAGGAAATTCTGCTGAAATAAGGGTGGAACTGCTGTTAGCAACACCTGAATTTGAAAGTGACAGGGAGAGAGCCGGCTTGCCAGAAAAAGTAGCTACCAGAGCAATTGGCGCGATCGCCCAAAATCTAACTTGACGCATGAATTACCTCGATTTGTAACGGAGGAAGAAGGAAGAAGTCAGTAGTCATTAGTCAGTAGTCATTAGTTATTTGTTAGGATCGCAAATTAAATAATTTACACTCTTGAAAGTGGGATGGGCGTCCCGCCCGTCCTTTATGCACGGGCGGGACGCCCATGCCACAAGAACAATAAAGATTGTAAGTTATTTAATTCTCATTCCTTAGATGCTACCAATTACCAATGCCCTGTTTGCCCAATTCCCGATTCCCAATTCCCAGTTCCGAATTTTCAATTTTCACCGGACAGTTAGAGTGTAACGACCCCGGCCCGAAGCATCGTAAGCATTGACAATTACGCGATAGCGACCCGTAGCGGGCAACGTAACGGTCAGAAACGAATTTTTAGTCGAATCGCTTCCATCGTCATTTTCTGCCACTAATCGGCCGTTAGGGCCAAAGATCGCCACATAGGGATCGAAATCTGTACTTTCGAGGGAAATGGTGACAGACTGACCCGATCGACCTTCAAAAGTATACTCTCGATACAGACTGTTGTCAGACGGCAATACTGGGCCGCCTGCGACTAAAGCACCTTCTTCTTGCAAAATCGCCCGAGAAGGCGCGGTAGGAGCACTCGCTTTCAGCTCTAACGTATAAGCCCCTGACTGCCTAGCTTGGTAGGAATTTGCAACTAACGTGTAAGTCCCGTCTGCTGGCAGCCTGACTGTAATTCTGGCGTTTTTATTCCCGGCCCCGTCATCGTCTTGCGCGATTTCGCGCTGGTTGGGGCCGAGCAAAATTAAATAAGGGTCAATCTCTTGACTTTTCATTTCTATTGTGATTTGCTGGCCCGCTTTTCCGTCAAATGAGTAGAGGTCAAAAAAGCTGTTGTCGGTGGGCAGAACGCTAGACTTGTCGGTGAGGAGGCCGCTGACGGGGGGCCCGTTTAACGTAACTTTTTGAGGTGATTGGTTGCCACCAAAGGGCGATCGGGCTTGAGCCGCGCGGGGAGCTCGCCCTTCTCGCACCGCTGTCAGGAAAGCGGGTAATTTGTCTGCGGAAATTGCAAAACCGATACCGATACTGCCACCGCCCCGACCGCGAGTAAAAATAGAAGTATTGACGCCGATTAATTCTCCTGAACTGTTGAGCAGTGGGCCTCCTGAATTGCCGGGATTGATGGCGGCGTCGGTTTGAATTAAGCCCCGCTGCTGGTCGATGCGGCTGACGATTCCGACTGTAAAAGTACCTTGAAATTGACCGAAGGGATTGCCGATCGCAAATGCTTGTTGCCCGACTTTCACCGAACCGGGACGGGCTAAAGGAATAGTGGGCAAATTGTTTTGACCGCGAATCTTCAGCACGGCTAAGTCTAGACCGTCTTCGCCGAATCCGATGACATCGGCGACAAGTTTTCTGCCGTCTGACAAAATGATATTGACGGTACCGCCTGCCGAAACAACGTGGGCGTTCGTTAACACCATGCCGTCGGGGCTGATAATTGTGCCACTGCCGTTAGATTTATCTGTATCGACTGTAACAACCGCCGGACTAGCCTTTTCGTAGACCCGAATATTGGTTTGTTCTTCGACAGTTTGGGCGATCGCACCCTGGGAATGCACCGAGTTAAATTCCGTTAAATCTGTTGATTGCCGCCCAGGGGATGTGGTAACAACCGCACTGGCGCTGGCTGCAACCCCAACCGTTAAAATTCCCGATACTGCTAAACTTAGAAGTTTGAAATTCATGGCGATCGATTTAGTATTTAGCGATCGGTAGCTAGGAATTAGGTTTTGTGGCTAACCGCTAACTACCTTCTCTAATTATTTTAGGACTTGCACCACGGTAGTGACATTCCTTACGCCGGTTCTCCAATTCGGGAATCTGAATCAGCAGCTAAATACTTAAAATTAGCTTGTCGTACCTCGGCATCCTGATTGCCGTAGAAAAAAGACAGCAAAGCAAAACGCTGGCCGCTAATCACCGGCGTCGCTTCATGCAGCAAAGAACACGAAAAAATAATCGCCGTGCCACAATCCCCTTTATAACCGTGCGGCGCGTACTCGGGAAACCGTAAAAATCCCCCCGTGTACTCTCCCACATTCAAGTTTAGCGTCATCGCAAACCTGCGGTGCACCGTAGCTTTGCTAGTGTTGTCGCGGTGCGGCAGAAAATAACCGCCGCTGTCAGCATCGTAACAGCCCACCAAATAGCGCTCAAACCTAGTGATTGTAAACTGAAAAGCTTTTTCTACTTCCGGCCGCACCCGGCGCCAAATAATCGCACTCAATCGTCGCTGTAACTTCGGGTCTTCAATAAAGAAATCTCGGCGCTTCTTGAAAGTGTCGTCGTGCAGGCCAACTGTTTTCCCGCCTATTTGCCTCATAAAGCCGGAAGGACTGCCACCGTGAGCTTTGTAGATATCGATTAAACTGTGGCAAGAGGCTTTGTCCAAAACGTTAGGAATTACCAACACCGGGGCGTGGCGAGTGGCTGCTCGGGCTTCCTCAATTGGGGGCAAAGTTTTGAGAAAATCTAATACTTGCTGGGCGTGTTGGTGCGGTTCGCCCATCGGCAAAATATTAATTACCTGAAGGTTTTCGTTGAGTACAAAAGTTTGTGGTGCATAGTGAACTCCGGCAACTCCATTTTCTTCGACATCTCGGAAAACACCGTACTGCTGGCTGACTTTTTTATCCAAGTCCCAGAAAAAAAGGAATGACGGAGCAATTGTGGTTGGTCTGTTTTGTTCTTTGTCTGCTGGGTCAACGCTCACTCCAAACCGCGGTACTTGCAAGCTTTGGAATTCCTCTGAAAGCTCTTGAAAGCTTTTGAGGATAACTTGGATTTGTTCAAAAGCTGTGCTGGCAAAGAAAAACAGCACGACTCGCCGGCCGCCAACAGTCGGGAAATGAAATAAGGGGTTATTTGTAGAAGGAACGGAAAACCAGGGAGCCGGATCTCCTATTTCGAGTAATGGCATCTTGCTGATTTAATATTTGGGATTTTATATTTAGATTATGATGCTGTCGATTAGTTCCACAGATTCGGTATATTAAAATATGTTTTGAAAAAAAATTAGCTTTTATATCATTTCCGGTAACACCGGAATGATGTTGACTGTTGACTCTAATTTACTATTCCGATGCTAACGGATTTGATATTATTTGTGTATATCTCCGTTGGTTTGGGGTTTCACCCTCGCAATTTACAGTCTTTTGAAGCACTTTAATATCTGAAGAATAAGTAGATGGGCATCAATAAACGCAACTTATTTTTTTGCCGACGGGTACGAGAAAAGTTTAGTTTCACCCATCTACTTAGTGTTTGCCTATTTGTCGAAACTGGGGGAATTATCCGGTTGGTCTTCCGGGTATTCTACAGGTCGATACTCCACGTAGTCTGACGGCGGTGCTTCCACGTCGCGGTTGCTGGGGCGAGACCTGGATGATTCCGTAGGACGGGGTTTTTTGGTTCTCGGCGGCGTATCGGAACTGCGGTTTTCCGAAGCAGGGGGGCGACTGCTGCGGCTGCGGGTCGGTCTTTCTTCGGGGTTGTCTGAAACGTCCCAGTTGTCTGACTCTTGGGCAGGCGGGGCTTCTGGGCGAGAGGGACGTTTGCGCGAGGCTCGATCGGGCGAGTCGGGCCGTCCGGTGTTAACGCTGCCGTTGCGATTCGAGGGGCGGCGGCGGGGTTCGTCGTCGTAGGCTTCCCGAGAAGAACGGTAGTCTTGGCTGCCTCTGATCCGGGGACGCTGCGGATAGTCTTCCTCTGGTTCTAGCTGTTCCATGTCGGCATCGTAGCCGTCGTAACCGTAGGCGTTGCTGACCGGTCGGTCTTCATCTACGTATTGGGCGCGACTTTTGGCTTGGGCTGTGGTCGCTCCTCGCAGCTTAATGCTTTCTGCTGCAAAAAATATGGCGGAACCAGTCAACAGAAATTGACCGAATGCCAGAATTGGGTCAAGCCGCCATCCTTGAAATAACAGAATACCGCCGCACAGCAAGCCGACTGCTGCAAAAAAAATATCGTGGTCTCGGGCTAGTTTGGGACGCCACGATCGCAGAAAATACAGTCCTGCCCCTGCTACTGCTAGGATAATCCCTAACAGGCTGCTCCAGTTCAATCCTAAATTGACCATTAGCCTATCTCCTATGTCTTTCCTATGTTAGCGAGTTAGATTTTACATCTATCATTAAGTCTGTCAGCCCGACGGTGCTTTCTGGGGCAGAGTCCGGTCAGGGTTTCAGCTTGGGAAGTCAGTATAATAATGAGTTTAACGGGAAAAAACCTCAGCTTGGCAGTCAACTGAAGGTTTTGCCTTGACAGTTGCTGGCAGCCGAGGTTTCTCGCATCGGGGAAATGCCCGACGTGTAGCCGAAAATTGACTTGCAGCGCCGGACTTAGAAACCCGCTGACTTTTTAGGTGCGCTTGATTTTGTCTTTTTGGCTGATGAAGATCAGGGCGATCGTTGCTGGAAGCACTACTACCACCACGCCCACCAGCAGGCTGTACAAAAAGTTCGCGAGAGAAGGAGTCATAGATTCCAAGCCTTTGTTACAACAATTTGATTTTTATTAATTTTATACTTTCGATCGCACCTGTGAAACGGTTAAAATTATGAATGGCAGACTTAACAAAACTTAAGATTTCGAGATAAGACCCATGACTGGTATTACCGTTGCAAGTTGGATTCTGGGCTCTGTCCTAGTCGTGATGACTTTGCTGTTTATTTTTCGGATCGTTCTGACTTGGTATCCCGAGGTGAACCTGAGCAAATTGCCGTTGAGTCTGATTGCTTGGCCCACGGAACCTTTTTTAGCCATAACTAGAAAGATTGTACCGCCGATCGGCGGGGTGGACATTACGCCGATTATTTGGGTGGGTATCTGTAGCTTGCTGCGAGAAATGATTCTCGGCCAGCAAGGGCTGCTGACAATGATGATGTAGAAGTTGGCGGTTGACTGTTGACTGTTGGGGGTTGACTGTTGACTGTTGACTGAAAGCAGGCTTGGTAAAAACCCCCGGATCGATCCGTGGGGTTGCTTTCTTCAATCTTTCAATCCAAAATCCAAAATCTAAAATCCAAAATCGATTGACTAATGACTATTTTGGTTCAAGAACTGTTCGACGAAATTCGTGTAAACTTCGCCGCTGAGAAACTCGGGGGAATCGAGGATTTTTTGGTGAAAGCCCAGGGTGGTGGGGACGCCGGTGATGGCGCATTCCCGCAATGCCCGTTTCATCCTGCGGATCGCTGTCGGTCGATCGCGCCCCCATACAATTACTTTACCGATTAAAGAATCGTAGTAAGCGGGTATTTCGTAATCGGTGTAGACGTGAGAGTCCATCCGCACGCCGGGGCCACCGGGAGGCAAATAACCGCTGATTATGCCGGGGTGGGGTCGGAAATTGCGATCGGGATCTTCGGCGTTGATGCGGCACTCGATCGCGTGGCCGTTGAGAATGACTTGGTTTTGCTTGATTTGCAGTTTTTCTCCTTGGGCGATGCGGATTTGTTCGGCTATCAAGTCGAGGCCTGTAATCATCTCGGTGACGGGATGTTCTACTTGGATGCGGGTGTTCATTTCCATGAAGTAGAACTTGCCCGATTTGTCAAGCAGAAATTCGACAGTGCCCGCACCCGTGTAGTTGATGGATTTGGCGGCGGCAATGGCGGCGTGACCCATTTGATCTCGCAGTTTCTGGCTGAGGGCGGGGCTGGGGGCTTCTTCGAGGAGTTTCTGGTGTCGGCGCTGAATCGAACAATCTCTCTCACCGAGGTGGATGACGTTACCGTAGTTGTCGGCAAGGATTTGGATTTCGATGTGCCGGGGTTTTTCGATGAATTTTTCGAGGTAAAGTCCGGGGTTGCCGAAGGCTGCGTCGGCTTCGCCTTGGGCTGCTGAGAATAGTTTGGGGAGTTCCGAGGGTTCTCTCACTAGCCTCATGCCGCGGCCTCCACCGCCGGCGGTGGCTTTGATCATCACAGGATAGCCGATGTCGCGGGCGATCGACAAAGCTTCGCGATCGTCCGCCAGCAATCCGTCGCTACCGGGAACTGTGGGGACTTTCACCCGCTGCATAGTTTCTTTGGCGGTGGATTTATCGCCCATCGCCCGCATTGCTGCCGGAGACGGCCCGATGAAGGTAATTTGATGGTCAGCGCAGATTTCGGCAAATCGGGCGTTTTCGGCGAGGAAGCCGTAACCGGGGTGAATGGCTGCGGCGTTGCGTGTCAGGGCTGCCGCGATGATGTTGGGGATGTTTAAATAGCTTTTGCTGCTGGTGGGGGGGCCGATGCAAACGGCTTCGTCTGCCAACTGGACGTGCAGGGCGTGTTTATCTACGGTGGAGTGTACGGCGACCGTGGCAATCCCCATTTCCTCGCAGGTCCGCAATATGCGGAGAGCTATTTCTCCCCGATTAGCGATTAAAATTTTCGAGAACCCCATCTTCGCTGCTTAATTCACTCAATATTCTGTACAATAATGCCTTTCGGTATGTTCTGGATAATCGTTTTCCAGAAATTGTTCACAAAAATTTATTTTACATTTTGCTGGTAGTGGTGCTATGATTGTAAATCGGCGGTGTCAAAGGGCAAGTTACGAGTTAAATGTCAGGAACCTCAACCTGTGAATCTTTAACTGGTAACGCAAAAATCCCGGAGATTGCCAGAAAGAGCGGATGTGGCGGAATTGGTATACGCGCACGCTTGAGGTGCGTGTGGCAATATGTCCTTGCGAGTTCGAGTCTCGCCATCCGCATTGAATATATAAAACAACTGTTGACGGTTTTGGCTGTCGGCAGTTGTTTTATTTTTGATGGGTGGGTGGGCAGAAACCGGGTTTTTGCGAGAATATTTGGTTACAGGCGAAGATTTGGTGAAAAACCCGGTTTCTTTGATTTGTGGGCGAGTACGGTAGGGTGCGGATTCATCAGATATCTTTAAGTGCGATCGAACTTCTGACAGATCCGCACCCTACAAAATACTGTTTAACTGTCGATCGACTATTGTGTTTGAATTAAAAACATAGATACAGCGGATTCCAGGTTTATAAAGTACACCCCAGAAACCGGGTTTCTTCTGGATTTCTCGCCAGAAACCGGTTTTATTCAAGAAACCCGGTTTCTCTGTACTTCACTTACCTGGAAAGTGCTGTAGTTATCGTTTGTCAAGTAGAATGGGGTTAGTTAGGTTCCGAATCCGAGAGTTGGCTGACGAAAAAGGATGGACGCTAAAGGATGTTGCCGATCGATCGGAGGTTCCGTACAGCACAGTCAGCCACTATGCTCGATCGGAAGGACTAGCAACGGTTGATATCACATCCATTCAAAAGATAGCTCGCACCCTCGATGTTTTGATTGAGGAGTTGATGGAAGTTGTTAAAGAATGAATTAATTTATCAGTTATAGTATGGGTAGAGAGCGAACACCCGCGCTCGCATGAAAATTCCTGCCGTCTGAACATCTATGGCTTACAGCAACAGCGAAGTTGAGGGAAAATCTTTCTATCAATCAGAACCTTTAATCGCCCGATTGAGGGGAATTATCCGAGATTATCCCGAAGGTGTGGGGATTCTCAAAGAATTAATTCAAAATGCTGACGATGCGAAAGCAGCGCGGGTAGAAATAACCCTTGATTGGCGGAACCATCACGTCAAATCATTGCCGGACGATCGCATGGTACTGCTAATGGGGCCGGCGATGTTAGTCTACAACGATAGCGTGTTTGCAGACAAAGATTTTGACAGCATTCGCAGCTTGGGACAAAGCGAAAAAGCGCGAGACTTGCAGAAAACGGGTAGGTTTGGTGTTGGGTTTAATGCAATTTATCACGTTACAGATTTTCCCAGTTTCGTGTCGCGCGATCGCATCATTTTTTTTGACCCTCACGGTGCAGCTATTCCCGGCACTTCTCGGCAAGAACCTGGGCGCGAGTGGAATTTGGCAGAGGCTAAATGGTACCAAAAATATCCCGATTTTATGCAAGTCTATGCAGCGGGAGGATTGCCCGTTGGAGATACAAACTTTCAAGGTACTCTATTTCGGCTGCCTCTGCGAACAACGGAAAGCGCAAAAAATAGCGAGATTCGCAAACAAGCTTTTACTGAATCAAACGTCAAGGAACTCCTAGACGAACTGAGACAGTCGGGTGAAGAACTTTTGCTATTTTTGAAATCTGTTCAGGAAATTAGAGTATACGAAATTCCTGCAAACAGTCAAGGAACTAGGCAAGAAATTCTAGCGATTGTTACCAAAAATCCGCAAGAAGTCCGCTCGGCGCGACAAAAAATCCTTGATGCAATTCCCGATAACCCCGACAAGTTGCTGGAATTGTGCCACCGCAATCATGACGGTTTAGTCTCAGTTTCTTACCGCCACGAGATAGAAACGATTAGTTGCGATCGTACTATCAAGTCAACTTGGAGAATAGTCAGTTTAATTCGCACAGACGAAGGCGGCGAATTGGCAAAAGTCATAGAAGCAATGCACCAAAGCCAAGAAAAAGTCGTGCCTTGGGCCGGTGCGGCTGCTAGAATTAATGCTGCCAGTACAGAGGGAAATCTGGCGCCTGTTTCGGGCAAAGTTTACTGTTTTTTGCCGCTTCCTCTCGAAACTGGTTGGCAGGTTCACATCAACGGTTTTTTCAACTTAAATAGTTCGCGGGATAATCTCAGTAGCGACAGCGGACAAACGGGAAAAGATAAGCCTAGAGCTATTTGGAATGGGCTACTAGCGCGCCACGTTTTGTCTCATGCTTGTGCTAACTTAATTGTCGATTTAGTGCAAGATATCGGAGTATTTGAATCAGATAAATTTTACCAAATTTGGCCGATTAGCAAAATTACTGCCAGCAAAGCTCTGGAAGAATTGCAGGGATTTGTGATGCAGTTATTGTACCACAAACCAGTTGTGCGATCGGCTGTCAAACAAATTGTATATGAGGGTAAAATTACCGGAGCAGTAATGTCACAGACAAGATGGGTGACACCTCCGACAGTCAAAAATTTACCATCTAAAAAGTGTTGGGACGAGTTATTAGCACCGCTGTGTGCCGATAATATCGATCTTCCAAATCCGCCATTGCCCGATTCGATTTTAACAGCTTTTAAAGATGCAGGTTTGCCTTTACCAACCTTCACTGCTGCCAACTTGCGAAAGCATTTAATCGAAAATAAATCCCTAGGGATTGCGCTGTCGGATGCACCGAAAGCAAGCCTGCGAAATCGGCAGTGGATTGGGAATATGCTGCGATATTGTCTCAGCGACAATTGTCAAGATTTGCGCGGTTTGCCACTTGCTATTCTGGCTGACAATACTTTGCAGGTATTTGGGTATAATGCGATCGGCACTATCTACATTGCAGATGAGGCGCAGAGGGAAATATTTGTCAGTTATCCCGAATGGTTTCTCCACCAAGATTTAACTAAATTATTGCCTGCATACAATCTAAAGGGCATCTCAGCCATGACTGCTGCGGAAGTAGCCAAGCAATTGGTTAAGTTGGTGGATTCAACTGCGTCAGAAATTGATTGGAATCCCGATGCAACGCATCCTCCTAATGCAGAATGGTTGACTCTAGTTTATGATTATTTTTACAAGATAAATCCGAGACATCTGTCGCAAGAAACAGTCGATGCCTTGACAAAAGTGCCACTGGTTCCGGGAAGTAATGGCAAGCTTTACAAAGCGAAAATTGCTGACACTCCTTTGTTGCGCGGGGATCGAATTGAGGCGGAAACAATTGCGGCGGTAGAATATTTTGGGGCAACACTTGTCAAAGCACCGGCAAAACTTGAGGGTGCGATCGCACAATTTGCCGATCGCCACAAAAATCAGTTAGTCTATTGTATCACGGGCCCGGATATCCTAGACATAGTATATTCGCGGTGCGATCGAGGTTTGCCACCTTACAACGAAAAGCATTATACATATCTGCTGAATTTCCTGGCAAGTCGAGAGCAAATAAATTACGATGAAAACCGGAAAAAGAAGCTGCGCCAACTGCCAATTTATCCAACAACTTCCGGCGAAATAGTTGACCTCTACAGTGAAAATGTCTACCTTCCGGGCGACGGATATGAACCGCCAGAAATTGCAGGTAGTTTGCGCCTTTTACGCTTAGGACAAAAACGAGAATGGCTGCCACTTTTCCAACTTTTGCAAGTACCAATACTCAACCGCGCCCGACTAATTCGTGACTGTTTGTTGCCAGAGTATGCCTCCTTTTCCCCAGAAGAACAGTTAATCGCACTAACTTGGATTAGGGATAACTTGACTAAAGCTAGCAAAGAGTTAGAAAATGCAGGAGAGAATGCTTTCGGATTCCAGGAAGAGCTTAAAAAGGCACGTCTGGTACGCTGTAGTGACAGGAGATTGAGAGCTGCCCAATTGATTTATAATCCTTTTAGTGAGGTAGTCCGAAACATTATCGGGAATGTAGCAGTGATTCCAGACATGGAATTTTACTCGCAGAATTCTGAAATTTGGCTGAAATTTTTCTCAGAGTTAGGAATGAGGCAAAATCCCGATGCTGATGACATTTTAGCCTGCGTTGACAATCTCATTCAAAGGGCAAATCGAGCGGGTGCAGAGGCTGTAGCCGATAGCTGCATTGCTATTTTTAACTACATCGTTGACAACTGGGATGCGATCAAAAATATCAGACTTGCCAACAGCAACAAGACACTACCAGAAGCACTTGTAGATAAACCTTGGCTTCCTGTCGAGGGAAATCCTCAAAAGTTAAGCCAATATTTCGGTGCTGCAAAACCTGAACCTAGATTGTACCGCGCTAAAGACTTGTGTTTCATTCAAGATGCTCCTTTAGTCGCCAGCCAAAAGTTTATATTTGCACGTCCTCAGCGGGATTTACTGAAGGTAGAAATCAAAAAGGCACTGGGTTTTGAGCCTGTAGACCCAAATACCGTTATCGACTACTTTGATGTTATCATAAAACTTTGGGAAAATGACAGTTCAAATTAAATTATCCAACAATCAAAATACACAACTGCAATCAGTCGAGGCGATTTACAAGTATTTTTACGATACTTTGGTAAAAGGCGGTATTTCGGCAGATCAAAAGCGGCAAATTCAAGAGCGTTTTGCTCATCGTCAATGTCTGTGGGATGAGTCTACGGGTAAGTTTTGGCAGCCCAAACACGCTTTTTTAGATGATGTTGGTTTTTTCGGAAATCGACGCACAACAATACCTAGTTCTAATTCTCATTCCGAAGTTTATCAGTTATTAGGACAAAGGATCTCGCCCACTGTACAAGACTACTTAGACTTCCTGGCAGAACTAGCAGCAGAGTACGGCAATAATGCTTTAAATGAAGCGGATAAAAACTGCGCGATTCAGGTACTCTACCGCCTGGAATCTCAACAGTTATTACAAGGAGTCGCAGTTAACAATATACCGATTCTTACCGCTAACAACACGCTTTGTTTGGCGGAAAAAGTTCTCATCCCTGACGCGCATTGGCGCAAGGATTATATTGACTCTAACCGGATACTGCACGATAGAGTTTCTGTCAAATTTGCTAAATCGGTTGGCTGTCTTTCTTTGTTGAAAGATGCTAGAGAACGCCCGAAAACAGTAAAAGTCGCCCGCAATACCAAAAGCTGCGATTGGTGTCTAGAATGGCAAAATACCTTAAATTCGGCAGAATTGCGATCGGGTTTGAAGCGGTTGATTTTTCACGAGTGCGAATCGGAACCAATTTTAGATTTAATCTGGTTGACCAAAGCTCAAGTTGCAGCGGCTAGTCAAATTAATGTAGATTTATTTTTGAGCGATGAAACCTGTATTGCCACAGATATACCGGGTACTCAACACTTTGACGAATTCAATAAAATTTTTCAGATTATCAGTAGTGCTAGCAGATATATTATGCTATCGTATTTAGCAGAAAGTATTAACGCTAGGCTTGGGGAATATGCCGTTAAAAATTTGCTACCCCTCGCCAGCATTATCGATGCGGAGCCATGTAATATTCACAGTTTGCTAAACGAGTTGCGAATTAGGTCTTTACCATCGCTTGTCACCGCTACCGAGCCTGAAAATCAAGAATCTAATATTAGTAAAGCGGCGACAAATTCCAAGGGCGAGTCTTCCATTTATTGGGGCGCGTTTTGAGCGGGTTTAATATTTCACACTCTCCAGATTAGACATCGGGGAATTTTGCTAATAGTTAAACTGTACTTCTATAGGAATTACGCATAAATACTAAAGAAACCGGGTTTTTGGCAGTTTATATGGGTTTTAACGAAGTATTCTCGCAAAAACCCGGTTTCTGACCACCCGTGCGTAAGTCCTAATTTTTCGCTAATTCCGGTGGCCGGCCCATCAAGCCTGTCATCAAGCGCAAGGCTAAAAACCTCACTGGGGGAATTGTCCGCAAACACCACAATCCAAAGCGGCGAAATGCTACAATTGGTAGCCAAGTATTGGAAAATAATCTGTCTAGAAAATCGGTAAATCCTAACACGATTAAATTCTCTTTTTTCCTCCAGTTGTGATACCGTTTCAATACTCGCAAGTCGCCGATGTCTTCGCCTTTTTGGTGCGCTTGCTGCAAGATTTGGCCGATCGCCCCAGCGTCTCGAATGCCCATATTCAATCCCTGGCCGCCGACGGGATGGCAGCAGTGGGCGGCGTCGCCAATTAGTGCTAATCTGGGCAAAACGTAGCGATCGCTCTGCATTAACTGCACGGGAAACAAAAAGCGATCGCTTTCCAATTCCAAACGCCCCAACAGCCCGCCCGTGCGCTGTTCCAACAAAGTCAAAAACTCTTTTTCATCCATTTGTTGCAAAGCTTTAGCTTCCGCGTGAGGTGCTGTCCAAACTACTTGACAGCGGTTCCCCGGTAATGGTAAAACTCCCATCGGGCCGCTCGGCCAAAAGCGCTCAAAAGCGATATCATTGTGCGGTTTTTCTGCTTTAATAGTGATAGCAACGCAGGATTGCCAGTATTTCCACCCGCGAGTGCTGATGTTGGCTTCGGTGCGGATGCGCGATCGCGAACCGTCGGCGGCGACTAATAATTTGGTGCGAATTGTCCGAGTTTCGCCGTTTTGTTTGACTTCTATTTCGGCGCAATCGGTTAAATATTTTACCTCGACTACTTCCGCCGGACAAACCCAACTAAAATTCGGGTTTTTTGCCAAAGATTCTTGCAAAGCTGACAGCATGACTCCGTGCTCGCCAACGTAACCTAATGCTGCTTTTGGTACGGGCAATTTGCCAGTATTTCCCAAATCCGGGCGGTGGAATTCGACCACACCGGGATAGTCGCCGTCGCAGAGGCTAATTTGCTCGAAGGTGGTGATTTGCGGCAAGATTTGCTGCCACACGCCGATACCTTCTAAGATCATTCCTGATAGCAGGGTGATTGCATAGGCTTGTTTTTTGGCTGCTGCGGCGGCGGGGAGTTGGGTTTCAATTATTGCTATTTTCAATCCAGAATCTTTTAAGGCGCTGGCTAAGGTTGCCCCGACTATGCCCCCTCCGACGATGGCTATGTCAAAGTCGAGTGTCGGTGTTTGCGTGGAGGCTGTGGTTGGAGAAAGTTGGTTTACAGGCATTTTCAAGGGAATTTGTCAAAGTTAATTGGATTGTTACTTTTTTATTGTAAAGAATTATTTCGCTTTAGGGCGATCGAGAAAGGGAGAGTACCGGCATTCGTGAAAATCCAGGTTTTCAGACTACGATATCCAAATGCAAGCCCAGGATGCACTCGCTACCTCAGAAACCCGGTTTCTTCCTATATTTCTCGTCACTCAACGCAAAACTCGTAGAAACCGGGTTTCTAGCCCCCCCGATGGATCAGCCCTGAAACTAATGACTAATGACTCATGACTAATGACTAATGACCGAAAGCATCCAGGATACCCGCCACGTGATTCATCCGTCCAGAAATAAAAAACCTGTATCCGAGAAACTTGCCCCTCGAATTTATCTCGCGCAAGTCAATGCTAAAATCTAAAATCTAAAATCTAAAATCTAAAATAGATTGACCATTTCCTTTGTGTTTTCGGTAGCCAGCGCTGATACTTCCTGGCAAATGGGAATCTCGATGACAAACTCTGCACCTTCCCCAGGCGTGGAAATACACCGCAATTTGCCTCGGTGTTTTTCAACTATAATCTGATAGCTGATTGACAGTCCCAAGCCTGTGCCTTTGCCAACGGGTTTAGTAGTAAAAAATGGGTCGAACAACTTCCCAATAACTTCTTGATTGATTCCCATCCCGTTGTCGGCAATCCGAATTGTTACTGTCTCGGAATTCGCACTTGTGCTAATCCGAATTCGGTTGTGGCGAGCATATATTTCTTTTGAAGAATGAGTGCTGTTGTACTCTTCGAGGGCGTCGATCGCATTTACTAAAAGATTCATAAATACTTGATTGAGCTGACCTACATAGCACTCTACTTTTGGAAAATTGCTGTATTCTTTGATAATCTCAATAGCGGGACGAAGTACATTAGCTTTGATCCGGTGCTGCAAAATTAGCAAAGTGCTTTCGATTCCTTCGTGAATATCTACTCGCTTCATCTGCGATTCGTCGAGTCGGGAAAAGTTGCGTAAGGATACAACTAAGTCGCGGATGCGATCGGCTCCAACTTTCATTGATTCCAAAATCTTCGTAAAGTCTTCCATTAAGTAATCAACTTCAATATCTTCGGCTGCTTCTACAATTTCTGGGACGGGATTTGGGTATTTCTCCTGGTAAAGATGGAGCAAACTGAGTAAGTCTGTGGCGTATTGGCTGGCGTGGGTAATGTTGCCGTAGATGAAGTTAATCGGATTGTTAATTTCGTGGGCGACGCCGGCGACTAGCTGGCCGAGAGAAGAGATTTTTTCGGTTTGGATTAGTTGAGTTTGAGCTTGGTGCAACTCGTGGACAGCTTTTTCGAGCTCGGCTGCTTGCACTCGATACTGTCCCTCCGACTGCTTGAGTGCTTCCAAAACTTGGACTCGATCGCTAATATCGGTGTGAGTTCCCACCCACTCGCGAACGCTGCCGTCGGCTGCCAAAAGGGGGACGGCCCGCACCCAGAAGTGTCTGTAGCTGCCGTCTGCAGCTCGCAAGCGGTGCTCGACTTCGTAGAGACTTTTTGTTTCTATGGCGCGCTTCCAAGCTTGTATTGTGCGATCGCGATCTTCTGGGTGCACTGATTTTATCCAGTAGTCCTTGTCTTCAGAACTCAAGCCCGTATAAGCTATCCAATCAGGCTGAGGCTTGTCGAAGATTCCGCTAGCGTTTGTCGTCCAAACCATCTGTGCGGTAGCCATGGCCAGGGATCGATATCTTTCCTCGCTCAGACGCACAGCTTCTTCGGCTTGGCGGCTGGCTGTCACGTCGCGCAAAATAGTTGTGAATATGATTTCGCCTGCCACTTCGAGTTTGGAAATAGAAGCTTCGGCGGGAAATTCCGTACCGTCTTGGCGGCGGGCGAAAATTTCTTTGCGGTGGCCCATTGTTCGGGCTTGTTTAACGCCTCCGCCGAAATTGCTGACGAGGTGACTGTGAGGGGTGGCAAAAGCTTCGGGCAACAGCAGGCTCAAGGATTGCCCGACCGCCTCAGCAGCAGTCCACCCAAAAATCCGTTCTGCACCTTGGTTGAACAGGATAATTTTTTGGTCAGCATCCACAGAAATAATCGCGTCCTCGGCAATTTCTAAAATGCCGGCGAAACGAGCTTGAGACAGTTGCAGCGCTTGTTCAGCTTGTTTGCGATCGCTGATGTCGCGGGCGATCGTCGAAATGTATGCGAGTTTGCCGCCCGGTGCGGAGTGGGAGATGAGGACTTGGCTGACGGGAAGTTCGAGTCCCGATGCTGACACGAAGGCTGTTTCTCCACTCCAAAAGCCCTCGGAAACAGCGGTGGCGATCGCTTGTTTCAAATTGCTGCGGGCTGAGGCTGCCGTGAATTCTGCAACTTTTCGCTTGGATATATCTTCGTTTTCGCCGATACCCACCATTTTTCTGCCGGCTTTGTTAATGTAAATGGCGCGTCCTTCGAGGTTGTAGATACCTACAAAATCCGGGGTTGCTTCCAGAATTGCTGCTAAACTTCTGTTAGCGATTTCGGCTTGTTTGCTCTCAGTAATATCCCGCGCGATGCTAACTATGCCGCTGATCTTTCCTAAGCCGTCCCGGTAAGCACTTTTTGTAGAAAGAAATATCCTCAAATTTCCTTTGACGGGCAGCTCTTCTTCGATCGCTTCCGTTGTTCCCGCTGCCATAATTGGGCGATCGGTTTTTATAATATTTTCCGCAATTTCCGGCGGAAACAACTCGCTGTCATCTCTGCCGATAATGTCGTCTACCGACTTGCCAATTATACTGGCTCCCGCAGCATTAAGCATTAGATAGCGGCCCTGAATATCTTTGACAAATAGGGCTGCGGGCGTACTGTTGATTACTGTCATCAACAGATTGTAGTTTTTTTGAAGCGCCTGCTTTGTTGTTTGAGAGTCGAAAATTTGCTGTTGCAATTGCTCGTTGGTTATTTGCAGTTGGATAGTCCGTTTCTCAACTTGATTTTCTAAGTCTAATTTAGCTTTTCTCAGTCCCAGTTCCGCTCGATAGCGTTTCCGGTCTGCGCTGCAGAGAGTTTTGGCATTCTGCCAAATCAGAACTGTAAAAATAATCACGTTCAATACGCTTAACAGCGATATCCCTACCTCCGGCGTGTAGGCTTGTAACCGATCTCCCAATAGGATGAAATAACCCACTAAAGGTGGGATAATGATTGCCCGTGGCAACAAGCGCCGCGCCATGATGCCGCCCGCGCGATCGCTCGTCATTACTGCTATCAATCCTCGATCGGGACTGGCAAATAAAATGCCGCAGCTCAGCAACATAAATGCTGCGGATGTGTGCAAAGCCATCCCTGTATTATTGCCAATTTGGTAAAATAAAGCTTTGTCGTAGAAATAGCCTATCAAACCCGTAAATGCAATTAAAAATGCACAACAGCTTAAGATTTGAATCCGCAGGTATTTAGGCCGACGTTCTGACAGCAGCAGCAGCGCTGTTCCCAGCAATAAAAAAGCACCAGCAGTATTCGGTGCCATGCGTCCTGGTGTTCCGGTAATTGTCAATGTGTAACTTTCTTTAAATAGCAGTTGGTCCATGCCTAAGTCTAAATTAAAGCTATATTGAAGTAGGGTTAATAGGCTAATTAATATAATTAAAAATGAGGATAATAAAATCAATTTCTTATAATTTTTTTGAGGCTTTCTTGCTGTTAATTTGGTGCGCCTAGTCTGTTGGATGAATAGAGAAAACCCGCCCAAAATAAAGCATACCGCAGTATTGGCTTTCATGGTAACGAGTCCGGGCAGAATGCTTTTTAAGAGTTGCACATCGAATATCCAACCCAAAATGACTGTACAGCCGATCGCCATTACTGCAATACTCGCTTTTTTGCAAAAAGACTCGACTGCAGCCATTCGGGTTGAGGGCGTTTGCCGTTGTTGCGATCGTTCAAAAACTTCCAATTTCTCGCTCCCTCTAATTATTTGGTTTTTACGTATCAAAGGTAACAATAAACACTCTAGTGATATTGTTGCCTTAGATACAAAGCTGCTGAAGATTTGCTCAAAGCTGCTATGCATAAAATATGAATTATTTTACCTAACTTTAGATAGAGCGTCAAATGAAGGTGGAAGGCTCTTATGTAGAAGGCATTTGGGAGAATTGACTAATTTTTGTATGTGTAAATTTTAATAAAAAATTCCTTGTTCCTGGTTCGTTGTCCCTTCGATTTCGGAAATTGGCGCCCGATTCATCGGCAAGACGGAGTGTTTTTACTCAGTACATCGAGGGATAATGGTAGCGGATGAATCACTCTGCAACAAGATCGCTAGCATTGTCAATCGGCTGCTGTGGCTGTGGGAAATGCGATCGGCATAACAGATAAGACTCGGCGGTTGAAAACCGCTACTACATAAACTTTCGTCCCAGCAGAGAGGGACTAACCTGTGGAGCATTTAAACCACTAACGAAACCTGTAGGGTGCGTCGGCTCGATCGCTTCCACCGGCAAGGGAAACGCGGAGGCCCTCCTGCACCATACAATACTATTTTAAACGCTCCACAGCTTAACTGTTAACTGTTAATTCTTAATCTTGTTCACATAACCCCACAAACTGTAATCGCGACTCAGCCAACCCCGGAAAAAAGCCATTTGAGTCGGGTCTTCTTGTACCCGTTTGTAGCGGTAAATAATTCGTTCGTTAATCATTTGCAACGCGGTATTTCTATTATTCGCTCCTTTTAGCGCTTCCTTGGTGCGGGCATCAAAAACTCCCGTTTGCGGCAATCCTAATGCTTGCTGAAGAAAGGTAATAGAGTTATTAATACCGAAATTAACGGCAGTGTCAAACATGACGATCGCCAAAGCCGGCTGCATCGTGCCCGATAGGCTCGAATCCCAGTAATATTTATAAATTTCTAGGAGCTCTGCTTCCGACATCTGCGTCACGTCGAGGGGCGGAAGCCCACGACTGTAGCGGTAGGCGTTGTATTCCGTTTGCAAGACGCCCCGATAAGTTCTGCCGCCCTTATCGGCTGGGTGATTGCTGAATCCGCCCTCAAAATATAGGGTGAAATAAAGAGCAGTTTGAAATAATTTCTGCCGAAAGCTGGCTGTCTGCTGCTGCTGGGCGAAAGTCTTTTGGGCAAAGGGTAAGGGGATTGCTAAGGTTAACAAGAGTATCCCCAGCAGGAGGTTTGGTTTCCACTTGATGTTATGTTGGCGCTGTGTCGCTTGCTTGTCGCTCATAAATTCTCTGTGACGATCGCCCGTAGTTCCGCTAAAACTGCTACTCTGCAAAATAATATAGATTCAACCTTTAACTTGATAGCACAGATAGGCCGCCAAATGAATTCCGATTTTAGCAACCAATCCGAAACACCCCAATTTGAAGATGCTGCATCCCTGACAGTCGCTGCTGAAACCTATTACTCTCAAGGCAATTTAGCAGCAGCCGTCGCTGCTTGTCGCCGTGCTCTGGAATTGCAACCGGATTGGGCGGCGGCTTACGTGACAATGGGCAATGTGCAGCAAGCAAGCGGCCAAATTGAGGAAGCGATGCGGTTTTATTCCGAGGCGATCGCTCTGAATCCCGATTTTGCTGAGGCTTATGCTAATTTGGGCAGTATGCTCTACAAACAAGGACATTTGGTGGAGGCGGTTGTCAATTATGAAAAGGCGATCGAACTTAAACCGAATTTGGCTGCTGCTTACTGGAATTTGGCAGGGGCACTGAAGCAGCAGGGGCAGCAGGATGCAGCGGTAGCCTACGAGCAAAAAGCTCTCGAACTCAATCCCCACCTTGCTCAGGTAGATTTTCACTTAAATTTAGGAGATACATTAGCGCGGCAAGGGAAATTAGATGAGGCGGTGGCTGCATGGAAGCAGGCGATCGCATTTAAACCCGATTTAGCCGAAGCATACTGTCAAATTGGCCAAGTTTTGCGCCACCAGGGCAAATTTAAAGAGGCAATACCCAACCTTCAAAAAGCCCTAGAAATTAAACCGGATTTTATTTCTGCCCACCAACATTTGTGCGGCATCCTCAGAGATACTAGCGATTTAGCTGCCGCGCGGCAAGCCGTGCACCACTACAGCCAAATGTGTGCCGAAACAGATCCAATTATGACCGCGATTTACTTCATCAGCACCTATCAAGTGTCGGGATTAAATCAAATTGCGGGCGATCGATTTTTAGAGCTAGAGTCGTACTTGCAGCAAAACTTAGAAACCGCTAGCCCGGTGGAAATTAAATCGCTTTATGCAAACTTGTTATTCAGCACGCCCTATTTGCGAGATGACTTGGCGGCCAACTCAAAACTTTACAGATTAATTGCTCAAAAGTATATCGACCAATGTATTAAACCTAATTTTTCTCAACCCGCAAATTACAGTTTCAAACCAACGGTTCCATCCAGCCAGTTAAAAATCGGCTTTTTGTCCAATCACTTTAGCCGCCATTCTGTAGGTTGGTGCAGCGCTGACATCATTCGCGAATTGTCCGATATCACGCCGAATGTGTATTTGTACGCTTCCGAAAGAATTATTCCTGACGATCGAACTCAGCAATTTGAAAGTTTTGGCAAACTGACTTTTCCCACAACCTACCCGAACGGAATTGCAAACTCTGCCGAAATTATCGACCAAATTCAGCAAGATGAATTGGACGTTTTAGTTGATTTAGATTCTCTCAGCGTACCAGTTCACGCTGATATTCTCTACCAAAAACCCGCACCAGTTTGTGTTTCTTGGCTGGGATTTGACGCCCCTTACATATCGCCGGAAAATTACTTTCTTACAGACAGGCACTCGCACCCTGCAGACAGGGAAAAATATTATGACGAGCAGCTAATTAGGATGCCTGATTCCTTTGTAGCGGTGTCGGGTTTTCAGAGATATGGAGTCGATCCCGTTGCATTGAGAAGATCGCATCGGATCGGTTTGGATCAGATAGTTTACCTGTGCGTGGCTCCCGGCAGAAAATTTAATCGCGAGTTGGTAAAAGCACAAATTGCCATTCTCAAAGAAGTGCCGAACAGTATCTTAATTCACAAAGCTTTAGGCGATGCTGCGGTGTTTGAGGCTGCATATCACCAAGCTTGCGAAGCTGAGAAAGTGAGCAAGCACCGAATTAAGTTTTTGCCGAGGTTTGCTACTGAGGAAGAACACAGAATTATCTATTTGCTGGCAGATGTGTTGTTAGATTCTTATCCTTACAACGGAGGAACTCAAACTTTAGAGGCTTTGTGGTCTAATTTGCCGGTGGTGACTCGCACAGGAGAGCAATTTTTGTCGAGAATGGGTTATTCGTTTTTGCAGACTTTGGGAATTGAAACAGGTGTGGCTTTGTCTTTGTCGGAATATGTGGAAGTTGGTGTAAAATTGGGTAAAGAGCGTGAATTGAGAAATGCCATTAAATCACAGTTGGTGAAATCTAAAGATCCAGCCAATTTGTCGCCGCTGTGGAATCCGAAAAAGTTTGCGGGTGATATGTATGCGGTCTTGGAAAAATTATGTAAAATAGGATAACGCGCTAATTATAGGATAAGGTGCGTCAGGCCAAACAATCCGCAATGTGAGAAAACATCATAAGGAATGAGAATTAAATAACTTCCACAAGTTTGTGGGATGGGCCTGAAAGCCCGTCATGAGTGGACGGGCGGGACGCCCATCCCACAATAACAATTAAAATTATAAGTTATTTAATTCGCGATCCTAACCTGACGCACCCTAAAATGACTAATCTAAAGTCTAAAATCTGAAATCTAAAATGGTATGACTTCAACACTGCCAACTATTAAGTTTTTAAAACAGCCGACTTCGGAAGCTTGGGTGGAACAGGCGATCGCCCATTTGGATACAATCTTATTAGACCATTCTCACTGCGAGCGGAAAGCGGCGGGAGTAGCGTTAAATTTAATGTTTCGCTACCCAGCAAAGGAAAAATTGGTGAGGATGCTAACGGGGATCGCCCGCGAAGAATTAGAGCATTTCGAGCAAGTCAACCAGCGGTTAGAACAGCGCAGCATTGCTTTGGGCCCTTTGGCTGCACCTCCCTATGGTGCCGGTTTGTCCGCCCAAATTCGCAAGCAGGAACCGGAGAGACTTTTGGATTCTTTGTTGGTTTCTGGTTTGATAGAAGCGCGCAGTCACGAACGGTTGGGGCTGCTGGGCGATCGCTGTCCCGACGCCCAATTAGCTAAGTTTTACCGCAGTTTGATGGCTTCGGAGGCGCGCCATTACGGGGTATATTGGATTTTAGCAACAACTTATTTCGATCGGGATATTGTGATGCAGAGGTTGGAGGAATTATCATTAGTAGAGAGCGAGTTGCTCGCAAGTCTTCATCCCGAACCGAGAATTCACAGTTAAAAGCTAGGTGCATTTAAAAACTGTAAAACACAAAAAATGAGTAAGTTTACAGTTGCTAAAGTCAAAAAATAAATATACGTTGCAATAACCAATGAAAACCCAACATCTGGATTTTTTAATTCGTTCATGGGAAACCCGCGATCGCGCTGAGGCGTTCTATTTAATTAGGGATGTTTTAGCAGAGTACGGTTTAAAATGCGAACCTCACGGGGCAGATCGAGATGTCTATGATGTAGAACTACATTATCATAATCAAGGTGGCGAATTTTGGGTAGTTGAGCGGCAGGATAAAATAGTCGGTACGGCGGCTTACTATCCGATTGAGCGCGGAAATAATGCTGTGGAAATTCGCAAAATGTATATTTTGCCAGCAGCAAGAGGACAGGGTTTGGGTAAATTTTTACTGCAAGAATTGGAAAGTAAAATTATCGCTCGCGGCTTTGATGAAATCTGGATAGAAACTGCTAGCATTCTCAAAGAAGCTGTAAAAATGTACGAAAATAGTGGATATCTACCGACAACTGGTGTGGAGACGCCAAGGTGCGATCGGGTTTACGTAAAATATCTAGGTTAGAAGCAAAGTCTAAGAAACCGGGTTTCTGAGAAAATGTCGGTTGGGTGGCAAAATATCTCGGAAGAAACCCGGTTTCTGGGAATTTTGCATTGGGTTTTAATTTATTTTTTGCTGCAGAGGAATCTCGATCGCAAATTCGGAACCTTCTCCCACTACAGAATTGCAAGAAAGCTTGCCGCCGTGTTTTTCTACTATAATAGAGTGCGAAATAGCCAATCCTAAGCCAGTTCCTTTGCCAATGGGTTTAGTAGTGAAAAACGGGTCAAACAAGCGCTTTTGCACATCTTCGCTCATCCCAGGGCCGCTGTCAGCTATCCAGATGGCAACGCTGTTATTGTCGGTTACTTGGGTGCGAATCGTAATTGCGAGATTTTTGTCGGTGCGATCGGATTTCTTCATCTCCATTTCCAATGCGTCTAGCGCATTGCTCAACAAATTCATAAATACTTGATTTAACTGACCGGGATAACATTCAACTAAAGGCAAATTACCGTATTCTTTAATCACATTAATTGTCGGGTAATCGGCTTTATGTTTCAGGCGGTTTTGCAAAATCAGCAGTGTGCTTTCAATGCCTTCGTGAATGTCAACTTGTTTCTTTTCGGCTTCGTCAAGTCTTGAAAAAGTTCGCAGGCTCAAAACTATGTCGCGGATGCGATCGGCTCCGACTTTCATAGATGCTAAAATTTTAGGTAAATCTTCAATGAGATAATCAATTTCTAAGTCATCCCTTGCATCTACAATTCTTGCGCTAGGCTGCGGGTATTCTTTCTGGTAAAGTCGCAGCATTTTTAGCAAGTTTTGAGTATATTCGCTGGTGTAGCTGAGATTGCCATAGATAAAATTAACCGGGTTGTTAATTTCGTGGGCGACACCTGCTACTAACTGTCCCAAACTCGACATTTTTTCACTTTGAATTAATTGAGTTTGGGTGCGTTGGAGTTCGCGCAAAGTTTCTTCTAGCTGTTGAGTTTGAGCTTGAGCTAGTCGGGCAGCTTGGCGGGTTTGGGTGTAAAGTTCAGCGTGGTCGATCGCGATCGCAATTTGAGCGACTACCGCTTGCATCAGTTCGACTTCCGATTCGCTCCAATTTCGCATGGAGATAGCCTGATAGCAGGTAATCACCCCAATATCGCCTGCTGCAGTATGAATTGGCAGCGACAGCACAGAGTTAAAATTTGAAGCCTGGAAAACTTCGCGCAATTCTACATCTTCAAAAGTGCTGACATCATCAATTCGCAGAATTTCTCGCCGCAAAATCTGTCGCACTGCGAGACTAGATTTGTCCTCTACAGGATAAGTGCCAAGCATACTTGGCAAATCTGCATTCTTCGCTTCGTAAGTTACTTCCCAAACCGGAGGATTGGTGTTGGGGCGATACCAAGTGAAGATGCACCAATCTAGGTGCATCAGATTGCGAATTTCTTCAACTGCGGTTGCTACAATTGTGTCTAAATCTAAAGAAGTGCGGATTTGGTTGGCAATTTGATTGAGCAGTAATTCTCGCTGAGCTTGCTGTCTGAGGGCTTGTTCCGATCGCACTAAAGTTTCTTCTGCAAGTTTGCGATCGGTTAAATCTTGGATCACTACTTGGATAATTTTTTCATTTCCCACCTCGATGACTGTCAGCACCACTTCTGCGGGAAAATCAGTACCGTCTAAGCGCTGGTGAACCCAATCAAAACGGTGCTTTCCCCGCTCAAAGGCGATCGCGATCATTTCGTGGGCCAAGCTCAAAGAATCTCTGCCGTTGGGTTGAAAAGGAGGCGAGAGTGTGCCAGGGTTTTGGCCGTACAACTCTTGCGGGGTAGTGCAGCCAAATAGTTTTAGGGTGGCTGTGTTGGCATCGGTGATGGCATTGTCACATAACATAAAAACAGGCAAACTGGTTAATTCGTAGAGCGATCGAAATTTGGCTTCCGACTGCTGCAATGCGGCTTCTGTTTGCTTGCGATCGGTAATGTCGGCAACCATTGCCAAAGCGCCCATATAGCGTCCCTGTTTATCTACCAAGGAATTAGTAGAAACCATCGCCCACAAGTCCCTGCCGTCTCGGCTACGGAACTTAAAATCGAGCTGTTCGCGAATTCCTTCACGGCGGCGTTCGAGGCTGATTTGTGCGATCGCGATGCCTTCTGCATCCATGAAAGCAAATAGCGACTTTCCGATCATTTCCTCTGGAGTGCAGCCGAGCATATTAGCCATTTTTTGGTTAACAAAAGTAGTTTTACCCTCCGTATCTATCATCCAAATTCCTTCGTCTGCTGTCTCGACAATGCACCTGTATTTTTCCTCGCTTTCTCTGAGCGCTTCTTCTGCTAACTGGCGAGCCGTAATATTTTGAGTCATTAGCAATCCGCCGATAATTTCTTGCCGTTCGTTTCTGACTGGCAAAGTATAACCGACGTAGACGCGATCGCTGTAAATAAATTCTGTAACAACTGTTTCTCCTGCCAGTGCCGCCCGATAATTTGGCTCGACAGCAGCGCAAAAATCTGGCTCGAATACTTCCCAGATTGTCTTGCCTTCCATCAATTCTTTTGCAAGTCCCACGGCGGCTAATTCTGTACCTTCTACCAGCGTGTAGCGCATTTCTGGATCGAACAACATCACCGCACCATTAGGAATGTTGCTTGCCATAGTGCGGTAAAGCTGTTCGCTTTTTTGCAGCGCAGCTTCTGCTTGTTTGCGATCGCTAATGTCAACTACAACTGCACCGATGCCGATCGCCTCGCCATCTTTGTCTAGCAAGGGAAAATAAGAGCCTGTTAGGTGTCGGACAAACCCAGGCTTTCTGGGGTTGTCACCACTCATCTCTATGTTAATTAATGGTTGTTTTGTCCTCAAAATTTTTTCGTACAAAGGCTCTATTATGGGAGCGATATTTGGCAATATTTCGCGTACAGTCTTGCCGATGTGAGCTGCTGGACTCAGGCAATTTATTTCTGCTAAAAATTGATTAATTTGCACGTAGCGCAACTGCGAGTCCAAAATACAAAGTCCCGCCGGAGCCTCCTTTAAAAACGCATCAAATAGTCCTTGT
Organism: Microcoleus sp. D3_18_C2; assembly: GCF_036702395.1. Taxonomy (NCBI): domain Bacteria; kingdom Bacillati; phylum Cyanobacteriota; class Cyanophyceae; order Oscillatoriales; family Microcoleaceae; genus Microcoleus; species Microcoleus sp. D3_18_C2. Next base: position 143,038 of record NZ_JAUBTG010000005.1, read on the forward strand.
CTTTGTGCTAATTCTTGTTCTAAAGCTTTGCAAACGCTGAGATCGGTTAAAGATCCCATCATCCCCACAACTTCTCCCATTTTGTCTTTCAATAGCGAGAGCATCAGGTGCGAGTAAAATTTTTCTCCAGATTTACGGCGTGTTATAACTTCTATTTCATGCTCGCCTTTTTCTTGTAGCGGTTTGATGACTTGCTGTAACAAAAATTCGTGTTCTTCTGGCGGGTAAATTAGAGAAATGTGCTGTCCGATAGCCTCAGTTGCTTCATAGCCGTATAACTTTTGGCAGGCTTGATTCCACATGGTGATCGAGCCGTCCATATCTGTAGAAATTACCGCCTCGTGAATTTGGTCGATAATTTGACTTTGGAGACGCAATTTTTCTTGAGTTTGCTCCAGTTCGGCGATTTTTTCTTCGAGTAGTTTCTGAGTTTTTTCCAGTTCGGCAGTCTGCTTTGTCAGCAATTTTTCTAGATGTGAATTGCTGTGCGGGGGCGCTGATTCCAGCGGAGCGCTATTTTGATCCCGATTATTAAAGATTTCTTCAACACTTAGCCAAATCGCGCACTCTCCCCCTGTTTCAATTGCCCGCTCAGAAACTCGCACGGGTACGAGATGCTGGTTTTTATGTTTGTATGCTGCTTCGCACAGGTGCGTGTGGCTATTTTTTGCTTGACATTCTAGATATTTTTCTGGGCGCGCGCACTGTGTTTGCTGAATTTCCCAATAGTTGAGGTGGAGAGTTTCTGCAACTGTGCGGCCGATAATACTTGCAAAAGCTGGATTTACGTCGAGAAAAGTCCCGTCCGTCCGGCACAATGCCAGCCCTATCGGGCACAGTTCTAACAATTGGCAACGGGAGCGATTGCGCTTGGCTTTTCCTAACTGGCTTTGCATCTGACCTAGCTGGACTTGGTTTATTTAATTATATCTTTATTATCTTGTTTATTGCTGTGAGTTTTATCCTTAATTAAAAAAGAGGGAAGAAGGAAGTTCGGCAACGATCCCTCTACGGGATTTAACAAATGTAACGGATAGATGCTGAGCTTGGAGGGAAGAAGGAAGAGATTGGAGGTTCGAGGTTCGAGGGAAGTTCGGCAACGATCGCGCGATCGGGATTTAACGGATGGATGTTGAGGAAAAAGACAAGATGGGGAAACAAAAGTGAGTAATAATCACCGGGGAGGAGGAAAGAGGGAATGAGAAGAAACCCGAAAAATCACAAAAGAAGAAGTACAAAACTGGTACAAAGACCATTTATTTATACATGGTATCTTCCCTCCAACCTTCTTCCTTCTTCCCTCTTCCGACGGACATCCATTACATCCGTGACATCCGTGACATCCGTCGAGCGAATCCGTTGCCGAACTTCCTTCAATTAATCGCGGGCAATACCTTCGGATCGAGCGGCCAACTGTACTGCACCGGCGACAGCAATGGCAACTCTTTCGTCAAAAACCGAGGGTATAATGTGCTCTTTGTCAAGCTGAGAAGGACTGACTAAAGAGGCGATCGCATAAGCTGCTTCCAAGTACATAGTGGGCGTAATCGTGGTCGCTTTGCAGTCCAAAGCGCCTCGAAATATCCCCGGAAATGCCAAAACATTGTTAATTTGATTCGGGTAATCGCTGCGTCCGGTTGCTACGATCGCCGCATCTTCCATAATTAATTCTGGCTGAATTTCGGGAATGGGATTTGCCATTGCAAAAACAATGGGATTTTCGGCCATCGAACGCACCATAGATCGGGTGACTACGCCGGGGGCGCTGACGCCTAAAAATACATCGGCACCGGCGATCGCATCTTCCAAAGTACCGCTCGAAGCCACGGCAAATTCTAGTTTTTCTGGGTTCATATCCGTGCGGTCTTCGGAGAGGACGCCTTTGGAGTCGCACATGATGATGTTTTGGGCACCTGCTTTACGCAACAACCGGGCGATCGCGACTCCGGCCGCACCGGCTCCGTTTATCACGATACACACTTCTGAGATGGTTTTTTTGACGATTTTCAAGGCATTAATTAATGCTGCCAAACTAACAATCGCAGTGCCGTGCTGGTCGTCGTGAAAAATCGGAATATCTAAGGTTTCCCGCAATCTTGCTTCGATTTCAAAGCAGCGGGGAGAAGAAATATCTTCGAGATTAACGCCGCCAAAAACCGGGGCGATATTCTGCACTGTGCGAATAATTTCCTCAGTATCTTGGGTATTCAAACAGATAGGAAAGGCGTCAATACCTGCAAATTCTTTAAATAGCATGGCTTTGCCTTCCATAACTGGCAGTGCGGCGGCAGGGCCGAGGTTTCCCAGTCCCAAAACTGCGCTACCGTCGGTAACAATGGCAACAGTATTTTGTTTGATTGTGAGGTTATAAACTTGTTGCGGGTCATTGGCGATCGCCGTGCAGATGCGGCCCACTCCTGGAGTGTATGCCATAGCTAAATCCGACTGGCGTTTGAGGGAAATTTTGCTAACTACGCTGATTTTTCCGCCGCGGTGCAAGTTGAAAGTGCGATCGTACACGTCGATCACTCTGATATCTGGCAGTGCTTTCACTGCTTGCACTATTTCTTCGTTATGCTCGAGGCTGTAAGCATCGACGGTGATATCGCGAACGGTAGTGGCGCGGGTTTGCTCGATCAAGTCGATTTGGCCGAAGTTGCCGCCGACAGATGCGATCGCGCTGGTGACTCTTGCGAGCATTCCCGGCTGGTTCGGCAGAGCAACCCGAATTGTTAAACTAAAGCTGGGATTGGGTGTCAGTTTTACCATGATGTCTTGATTTCAGATTTGAGAATTTCAATCTTAGATTTTATCGCCAATGTTAGGCATAAAATTTAATAATTCAAATTTTCAACTGAAATTTTTAACAAATTCTATGAGCCTGTGGTGCGATCGCTCTGCACTGCCAGGGGTGTGGCTGGAAAACTAATCTTTTTTTGAGTAAATCTGTGCTCTGTTTCTAGCTTGTTACCAGGAATTTCTTCATGTGGTACCCGCCACGTGATTTATCCGTGGAATCAATCCAAAATCTAAAATCAAAAATCCTTGCGTCCCCCGCATTTATCTCGCGCAAGTCAACCTAAAATCTAAAATCTAAAATCTAAAATTGATTGACTCTCCCACAAATAGCCTATTTTTTGTCAATTTCCCCGCGAACCGCGAATATGAAGCGCGGATGTAAAAACCTGGTTTATGAGGTCAATCGATTTTAGATTTTAGATTTTAGATTTTAGATTAAAGAATTGAAGCATTGACCCCAGGGATAAATTCGGGGACTTCTTTATCGGATACAGGTTTTTTATTTCGGGACGGATGAATCCGGGGGCTTGTATCCGGGATGCTTTCGGTCAACCTGCGGAACTATTATCTATTTTTGAGAATATTTCTGCTTATTCTGAACATCAGCAGATATTTCGCAAAAATCTATTTTCTAGCGATACCGCCTAATTCCTGCTGCTGTCTTTTGAAGCGAGACACCCAGGAGAGTTGATGCGGCTTTTTGGTGGCCTTTATGGGGAATGTAAAAAGTAGATGCACGGCTGTTTGAGCCGGCAGGTAAAAATCTGAGCGACTGACAAGCGGGTCTTTGATATATATTTTGTCTGGTTTAACACTTGCCAAAGATTGCGACTGCAACCTTGCAAACGCTCTAAATTACCTGCACGCTTTGCCCGATAATTCCAGGGAGTGTAACTAACAGACAATCTACCCCGCGCCGACACAGGCACAGCTTGGGCCGAACCCTGTTGAGTAGGTGGTTGCTAACTGTCAATTTTACCGATCGGCTGCAGCATCGGCCCATATAATTGTAAAGAATTTGCAAGCCAGACAATCTGGGGGAACTTTTTCTAAGTCTTGCATATCTACCGGTTGCTCTGCTTCGCTGCCGGGGGGAACTATGCACAGAGCAACTTGTCCGACTCCAGCCATGAGTTCGGCAACTCGCTCCAAAATACTGTCGATTTTTTCCATTAGTTGCTCTGCTGCATCGAGACTTGGCGCGATGATGAAAAAGGTTTTGACTCCATCGGGACAAGGAGCGAAGCCAAGGGTACACTCTCGTAATAGTGCTTGGGTGGAGAGACTGAAACCGTCGTAGAATCGAGCGATTACTGCTTGATAAAAGGCGATTGTCAGAGAGCGATCGCCAAAAATAGGTTGAGGTAACATAACTACTTCCTTTCGTAGGATTTTTGGGAGCATTGAAAAAATTTTAACATACCTTAATGTAAGCGATTTAACAAAATTATCTAGCGATCGAGATCATGGACTTGATGTGACATTTTTTAATTTGTGTAGCGATCGCAACTGTGATAAAATGTACTCTGTGCTATCACGGCCAGTGATTTTGATTGCATCAGCAGCTCAAAGCTAAGTACAAAATTTCCTACTAGGTGGGGAGAGGCCGAGAGGGCCAGAGGGAGAGAACCAGAGGGAAATTACCTAAGTAGTAAGAGTATTATTGGCAAAAAGTGCTTAATCTAGAGTTTAAAATAAACATCCAATCAAAATATTCAAGATGAACTCGATCGCCCAACAGTTAAAAGCAAGATTTGAAAAAGCATTCACCGCTGCATTCGGCGAAAGTTATGCAGGTGCAGATCCGATGCTAGCCGCCGCCAGCAATCCCAACTTTGGCGACTTTCAGTGCAACGCGGCGATGAGTTTGGGGAAAAAGTTAGGAAAGCCCCCGCGGGATCTCGCCTCGACAATCATCGAAAACCTAAATATTACCGACATCTGCGAAACCCCAGAAATCGCCGGGCCCGGTTTTATCAATTTGAAGCTCAAACCCGCTTATTTGGAAGCGCAAATTAGTGAGATCGCCGGCGACTCGCGTTTGGGGATTGAACCGGCGAAAACGCCTCAGACAATTGCGATCGACTTTTCCAGTCCGAATATAGCCAAAGAAATGCACGTCGGACACTTGCGATCGACAATCATCGGAGATGCGATCGCCCGCATCCTCGAATTTCAAGGCCACGACGTAATCAGAATCAACCACATCGGCGACTGGGGCACCCAATTCGGAATGCTGATCGCATACTTGCGCGAAGTTCACCCCGAAGCCCTCACAACCGCTGACGCCCTAGACTTAGGAGATTTAGTCGCATTTTACCGCCAAGCAAAACAGCGCTTTGACACAGACGAAACCTTCAAAGAAACCGCCCGCCAAGAAGTAGTAAAACTGCAAGCAGGCGCCGAAGACACCCGCCGCGCTTGGAAATTGCTGTGCGATCAATCCCGCCGCGAATTCCAAGTAATATACGACTTGCTCGATATCAAATTAACCGAACGCGGCGAATCGTTTTACAATCCTCTATTACCCGGAGTAGTCGAAGATTTAACCAATCTAGGTTTGGTAGTAGAAAGTGACGGCGCGAAATGCGTTTTTGTAGACGGTTTCACCAACAAAGAAGGTGAACCACTGCCGCTAATTGTCCAAAAAACAGACGGCGGCTACAATTACGCCACAACAGATTTAGCAGCAGTTCGCTACCGCATCCAAAAAGACAATGCAAAGCGCTTAATTTACGTCACAGATTCAGGACAAGCAAACCATTTTGCCCAAGTATTTGCAGTAGCGAGAAAAGCCGGTTGGATTCCTGAAGATGTCGAAATTGTCCACATTCCCTTCGGTTTGGTATTGGGAGAAGACGGCAAAAAACTCAAAACTCGTTCTGGGGAAACAGTGCGGTTGCAGGATTTGTTAGATGAGGCGATCGTCCGCACGCGCCAAGATTTAGAAGAGAGATTAAAAGTCGAAGAAAGACAAGAAACTGAGGAATTTATTGCTAACGTATCTCGAACAGTTGGTTTGAGTGCCGTTAAGTATGCCGATTTAAGTCAAAATCGCGCCAGCAACTATATTTTCAGTTACGACAAAATGCTCGCATTGCAAGGAAATACCGCTCCTTATATGCTGTATGCTTATGTGCGCGTGCAGGGAATTCGCCGCAAAGGTGAGATTAATTTTGATAACTTAGATGCTGGTGCGAAAGTGATTTTACAATCAGATGCCGAGTTGGTATTGGCAAAGCATTTATTGCAGTTGAATGAAGTTGTGAATGCTGTGGGAGGCGATTTGTTGCCGAATCGAATTTGTCAGTATTTGTTTGAATTGAGCCAAAAGTTTAATCAATTTTTTGAACAGTGTCCGGTTTTGAAAGCTGAGGAACCGTTGCGGACTTCGCGGTTGATTTTGTGCGATTTGACTGCAAGAACTTTGAAGTTGGGTTTGGAGTTGTTGGGGATTAAGGTATTGGAAAGAATGTAAGCGGTAAGGGGTGCGGGGCGCGCACCCTACATTATTTAGTTGCGGTGCTCCGTGCGCTACATTATTTAGTTGCGGTGCGCCGAAGCGCACCCTACATATTTAATTCGCTAGCCCATTTCTCCAATTAAGTTTAGCGCATTATTTCCAACTTTCTAAGATGTCTTGAAACATCTTTTTAGCCATCGGGTGATCGTTGCGATATCTCACAAAAATTTCCAAGTTGCGCGCAGATTTTAGTTAAGTTTAATATTTTTTAAACACAACTATTGCATCGGTAACAAACTTATAGTAAATTTACAATTTATCGGGGAATGCACAGCCATTACCTATTAAGGCATCCTCGATAAAAATTAAAAACATGAACGAAACAAAAGTTTTCGGAATGCCAGCAGAAAAAGGCCGCTGGTTGTTCGTTCCGCTGGGAATCACGGTCTTGCTTTGTCTGGGTACAGTTTATTCTTGGAGTATCTTTAGAAAGCCGCTAGAAAAGCAGCTCGATATCGGTGCAACGGATAGTTTATTGCCGTTTACCGTATTGTTAGTAGTTTTTGCCGTACTGATGCCAATTACCGGCTTTTTTATCGATCGCTACGGTTCTCGCACCGTGACCGCAGTCGGCGGCGTCGTGACGGGAATCGGCTATATTTTATCGGCATTTGCACCTAATATTACTGTCCTGGTACTCACCTATGGAGTTATCGCCGGTGCCGGGGTGGGAATTGCTTACGGCGTACCGCTAGCAGTAGCAGCCAAGTGGTTTCCCGATAAAAAAGGATTGGCAGTTGGGCTAACAGTAATTGGGTTTGGTTTGTCGCCTTTAATTACCGCACCGATTGCCAAATATTTAATCGATACCTATCAAATAGCGCAAACATTTCTGATTTTAGGCATCGCTTTTACCGTCATTATTTTGGCAATTTCGACCGTTTTGAAAATGCCGCCAACTGGATGGACGCCTGCGGGATTTGCGGCCGCCCGATCGCGAACAGCGGTAAATAGCCAGAGCGCACCGATGATGAAATCTCCCGCATTTTACGGGCTGTGGGTGTGCTACACCATTGGCACGCTGGTGGGATTGGGCGCGATCGGAATTTCTTCTTCCGTGGCGCAGGAAATTATTAAATTAGACGCGGGAACGGCTGCGGCAACGGTTTCTCTGTTTGCCATATTTAACGGTATGGGGCGTCCGATGTTTGGTTGGATAACCGATCGATTTAAGCCAAAATATGCCGCGATAGCCAACTACATTCTCATCTTAATCGCATCGATTATGATGACTCAGGCAGGCGTTGGACAAGTCGCAACTTATATCATTGCGTTTTGTTTGTTCTGGCTGTCGTTAGGAGGATGGCTGGCGATCGCGCCCACGGCAACTTTAACTTTATTCGACCCCACAGACTACGCGAAAAACTACGGCATTGTGTATACAGCCTACGGAGTTGGAGCGTTTTTCGGTACAATTGCTGCGGGGAAAATTCGCGATACTTTTGGCAGCTATACCAACGCTTTTTACATTACGGCAATTCTTGCGGTTGTTGGCATCATCACCGCCGTGTTTGCGCTGAAGGGAGGGGTTAAAATTGCAGCCGAAGCCGATGTTTCTTAATCGGGACTTGCACACCCCCGATCGCAGAAACCGGGTTTTTTAGGAAAATATGGGATTTGAGCCGTGAATATCGGTGAACAACCCAGTTTCTCGGCTTTTCCAATTTTCTAAGATATCTTTAAACATCTTTACAGCAATTTGGCGATCGTTATCTCTCACAAATATATCGTAATTGGGCCTTGAGTTAATTTCAATCAACCAATATGCTCCTTTTGTATCTAGCGCGATGTCAAACCCAGCATAATTAATCGCAATTTCTGCAAAAACAGGTTTAACAAAATCTTCAATCTCAGAAATGAGATTGGGGTTAATTATATGTTTAGCTTTTGCACCTTCCCAGTGCAGCGGGCTTAAATTGCCCGCAAATTTAGCCTGAGATTTGTCTTTCTCGTACAGCAAAACTAGCTTTTCTTTGCAGAATACAGCCCGATATTCGTGGGCAATTTCGATATATTCTTGAGCTATGGCCACGTGGTCATAATCTTTGCTGTTGACATTAAATATAATCTCTAGGGCTGCTTTAATTTGCTCTGTAGTTTCACACAAAAAAACATTGTTGCCACCAGCACCGCGATTTCTTTTGAGAATCACCGGGAAAGCGATTTTTTTGTTTACTTCTAAAACAATTGATTCAATATCTGGGAAGCTCAAATACTTTTTATACTTCTCCTCGCAGTGAGGCGAGACAAAACCGAGAGTTCTGGGAGTATTTATTTTGCCGTTTAATAGTTGATAAGTATATTCTTTATCTTTAAAAATCTCTGCTACTGACGCGCTGTTAAATGGCGTCATGTAATTGACAAAATAATATTCTTCGCTGCCCTGTTTGAGTCTAATTAAGTTTTGGGAAGGATGCAGGATTTCGTAAGGGATATTTAATTCCTCACAAGCTGCCAGCAGGATTTCAATATTGGTTAGCATAAAATGTAACTTAATTAGAAATTAATTCTAAAGATTTGAGATTTGAGAATCGCTTCCAAATCTCAAACCTCAAATTATATCGCACTTCTATCCAAACAACCGCTGCTGTCCGTTTGCCGCATCTTTCCCGGCATAAATCTCGCGAGTTCCCTTGGGAATGTAAATCCAATCGAATTCTTGCAAGCGGTTTGTCAAATTGGAAATGCTCACTCCCAATTCATCTCTCATTTTGTATAAATGCGACCACTTTGTTAAATCGCGTCCCTGTCTTTTTTCCTCCAAAATACACCGAGGCATCAACAAACAGCTTGCAAAATATTGCGCTTGCCATTCGATCGACAAAACCTTATTATCAGCACTCGCACCCCGACAAACAAACGGTTCCTCGAAATCAGACGCCGTTTTTCCTTCATTGCCTAAGTTTAATTCCAACTGTTCCACAGTGCCGTCTGCTTCGTCTTGATTGACGTGTAGCACCCAGTGGCCGATTTCGTGGGCGATCGTCGATTCGATGAAGCCCGGCGGTTTTTCGAGAATCTGTTCGTTGATTTCGATTAACCGCTGCTGCGGCAAAATCCTCGCCGCGATCGCACCTTCTTCATCCGGCTCAATGCACTCCCAAACTACGCCCAAATCCAGAAAATCAGCAACCGTTGTCGCATCAAAAGGCCATCTCGGAGCAAAATTTTGCGTTTTCTGCATCTGCATTAAGATGTCATTTGCCAAACGCTCGATCGTTTCTTTGGGATAGAAGCAATACGGCTTAAAAATACTCACTATGAGGGGCCTCTCTTACGCTTCAAAAGACTGTTTGAGCCAATCGGGATTTTCTTGCATCCGGCGGAAAAGAGCCTGCATTTCCTTCGGATTCTGCTTCAGCAGCGCTTCGTACTGCTGCGGCAGCCTCCCCGCCAAGAAAATCAATTCCTCTTCGTTTATGTCTAGATTCCGCGCTAATGCTCGGATTACCTCCTCTTTTGGCGCATAATCCGCTCGATCGTTCTCCAACTTCGACAAATAAGTAAAGTCCACACTTAGCATAGCTGCTAGCTCACGTTGTGAGTAAGCTTTGTCCTTGCGAGCTTGACGGATCAGTCTTCCAAATGTTTGTTCCACGGTTTTTTGCCTCCTGACAAGCATTCTAGCCTGTTTTGATGAAAAGTTCAACAAAATACTTGACGGGAAAATCAACCCGCGCTACCATGAGGTTAGTTGACGGTTTAATCAACCAATTAACCCGGACTGGTAGGGTTAAGGGTGCAAATTAGCCTAGCTCACACGCTACATATAGCGTCGTCAACTTCAGAGGAGTGAGAAGCGCTGGGCGTCAAAACGCTTGTACGCAGCAAATAAGGAGGAGCAGATCGCAAATGCTGAGAACCTGGACAGACACGCATTACAAGCTCGAAGACGATGACTGGCTATACATCGCCACCCACGAAGAACAAAGCTCAGCCTCACTGGTTTGTCCCGGCTACGCGCGGGATGGCGAAGGCTTCAGCATCCACTTCACCCCAGCGCACTTAGAAACGTTAGAGCATTTGCTCGCCGCGCTGCGGATTATTAAAGCTCAACAAGAGGCGATGCTTGAGTATACCTATCCAGAACCAAAAGCGACAACACATCTGATTAGGTAATCGAAGTTCGGCCACCAGCAATGTACGAGATTTAACTGATTACCAATTACCAATTCCCGGTAAAGCAATAAAGAACTAAGGAAAAACGAACAATGACTACTAAAACACAAGAAAGACCTACATTTTCAGTATTTGGTGCCAAACCGAGCAATGCTTTGCTAGTACCAGAAATCCCGATCGCAGTACGTAACAATTGCCAAAGTGGCCAGTGGGCGATCGGCGATACAGACTACGGTTCCAAGTGTTCCATGACAATCCTCAAATTCTCCAAATTCTTCGGCAGTTTAGGTCAAACTTCGCACACATTGTGGGGTCAACTGTGGTTTGTCGCAGAAAGTGGCGAATTGCCGCAAGGAGTAGTCATGGTGACATACATCAAAAACCGCAGCTTGAACGATTTTAACCGCTTAGTAGCATCAGTTCAATCTCGCGGCGTAGAACCAGCAACCGGGATTTTTGTTCCCGAATTTGTCAAGCACTCCGGTCAGAAACCAGACGACAGCGGAGTAGTAAAACCGATAAACTACTACAGCTTGAAATGGTCTTGGAACGAGCGGAAAGATTGGGCCGTTATCGACCAAGCCGCAGCAGTTTTGTCCGATTCTAGCAATCAATCGCGGATGATTGACTTAGAAGGAACAAGGGCTATGGTGTGTTTAGATAACCTGCCGGCGCAGCAAGTTGCCTGCTTGATGGCCGCTCACGCTGGCGGTGAAAGCGATGCTATGGCTTTGAATTCCAACGGCGGTATTTCGCTACCGCCAGCCGAAGAGCAATTAACGGCTGACTTGTTCTAATTTTGTTGTAAAGGCGCGATTAAATCGCGCCTTTACCATAACTGTTACAACAGACTGAAATGAAGAAATTAACCAAGCTAAAAACCAAACCAAACCTGCAAGAAAGCCGTTTGAGAGAGAATCTTGAGCTGCTAGACCAAATTCGGACAGACGCAGTTAACGACATTGAAAGTCTCACCCAAGACTTCCAGCACATGACTTTAGTAGCCGAATCAGTCCAGCGGAATTACCGAGCTTTGTTAGCGGAAAATCAATTGCTAAAAGGCGCACTTTTGAGTATAATTGATGAGTGCGCCTGCTGGGAAGGAAATCGGTGCGATCGCTGCTGGAAAATTCTCAGAACTCTAGCCAGCGCCAATCCCGAAGAAAAACCCGACGCAGCCAGAAAATACCAAGCTATTCTCAGCCAACTCCGCAACTTTGAATAACTGAAAACGTTTCACTAAAAAATCTCGAAAAATTAGAATCAGGAGAAGCAAACATTATGACAATAGCAACTGCCAAGGATAGCAAAGCCCAAATTTTGCAAAACTTTCAGCAGATTTTAGCAGACAAAAAAAAGATCGAATCCAAAGTCGAAACCAAAGAACAGTCAGCCGAAAAAGCCAAAAACAAACAACTCCTCGAAGTCGCTTCCACCTACACAATTGACAGCATCGTCAAAGGCTTGGCCGACTTGCAATTAGATTTCGGCAGCATCATCAGCGGACTTTCCGAAAAACTAAAGGCGGAATCTTCCAAATTAGACGAATTAAAACGCGCGATCGAAATCGAAGCCCAACAATTGCAAGAGTTGCAGCAAATCCGAGTTGTAGCAGACGCCCTCCACATTTTAACTCAAGAGCACCGAGAAAAATTGACCCTGCTCGAACAAAACGCTGCTAACCAACGCGAAATTATCGAAAAAGACACGACCCAAAAACGCAAAGTTTGGGAAAAAGAACAGCAAGAATTTGATGCAGCAGTTCAAGAAGAAACTGCACTCCTAACTAAAAAGCGCCAAGAAGAAACAGCCGATTATCAATACGAATTACAGCGCACTCGCAAAATAGAAACCGACGAATACGAAGAAACGAAGCGCAAACTAGAACGGGACTTGCAAGAATCTACTCGCGAAAAAGAGAAAAATTGGGTGGAACGGGAAAAAGTCCTCAGCGACAATCAAGCGGAGTTTGAAGAGAATCAAAGAAAAGCCGCCGGATTTGAGGAAGAACTCAAACAGGCTTATGTCAAAGCCAAAGAAGAAGCAATTCAAGAAGTTTCCCGCGAAGCTAAAGTCAAGGCAGATTTAGTGGATAAAGAATGGGAAAGCACTAAGCAAGGATATGAATTGAAAGTCCAATCTCTACAGCAGACAATTGGGCGACAAACCGAACAAATTGCCGAAATTTCCGCCCAACTGCAAGCCACGATGAAGCAAGCGCAAGATTTGGCAATGAAAGCTTTTGCTACCAAAGCTTAAGGTTTGTAGCTCAATTTTTGATAATAATCGGCGGTTGAAACCGCTCAAGAGTCAAACAAAGTCCGCCGATGCGGACTAACAAAGTTAGGAGATGAAAGCGATGGCGAGAATGAATGACAAAAATACGAAGGCTGAAATATTAGAAGCTTATAAACAGTTGGAACAGGAAAAAAATGCACTTGATTCGCAACTGAAGCAGCTTAATAACGATAAATCTGCCAATATTTCTCAATCAGAAATCGCAGTCAAAGAACTAGCAATAGCGGCAGCAAGAAAAGCAATGGGTTTCACTGAAAGCAAACAAAAAATGCAGGGGACGATCGACAATTTAATCTTACTGCAATTTGGCTTCGGTGCCGCTGTCAGCGAACTGTCGGAAAAACTGACAACAGAAGCGTCTAAACTGGGGGAATTGCGGCGCACTGTGGGCGAGGAAATTCAACAACTGCAAGAGTTGCACAGTTTAGAAGATGTTGCAGAAGATACGCTGGACAATTTAATTCAACAGTACGAAGAAAGCGCGAAAACTTTTGCTGGCGAACTCAGTGAACAGCGCGAAACTGTTGAACAGGAATTGTTGGAACGCCGGCAAGCTTGGGAAAAAGAGCAGGAACTGCAAAAGTTGGCCGTTAAAGAACGCAATGAGAATCATCAAAAAGCTCGCGATCGGGATGAAGAGTTGTATGATTATGATTTGAATCTTCAGCGAAATCTGGACATCGAAGAATACGAACAGCGCCAGAAAAGGCTGTATCAAGAAATCGAAGAGTTTCAGCAAGAACAGGAGAAACAGTGGGCGGAACGCGAAAAATCTATTTCGGAACGGGAAAAACTTTATGCTGAGGTGAAAGCTAAGGTAGAAGCTTTCCCGAAAGAATTGGAAGCTAATATCAAGAACGGGAAAGATAACGGCCGCAATATTGGTAATTACCAAGCTAAAGTTAAGGCGGATTTGTCTGCTAAAGATATCGAAGGGCAAAAGCAAAATTATGAACTGCAAATTCAAGGGATGTTGCAGACAATTCAAAATCAAGATGCGCGCCTTGCTAGCTTGTCGAAACAACTGGATTCTGCTTTGAAACAGGTTCAAGATTTGGCGGTGAAGGCAATTGAAGGTGCATCGAATTTGAGTTCTTTCCAAGCAGTCAGGGAAATTGCGATCGAACAAGCGAAGACTCAGCAGAAAAATAAGTAGATAAGTAAGATAAGTAGAAAAGCTGTTGTGCGTTTAAATGGAATATTCCGGGCGGGCTAGAAGCCCACCCCACAATAGTTTCAATAAACATTTCAAATTAAATGCACAACAGCTTAAGATAAGTCGGCGGTTGAAACCGATCCTAGACAAACTTTCGTCCGCGCAACACGAGACTAGGAGAAGCTTACTACACAGGTCGTCTCCTGTGCGTACTGGGTGCATTACGCTATTTTGAGAAAAAACAAGCTTTCCTTAGTCCTGTTTTAAAACTGTCCACTCGCTGCGAGTCTTCCTTGAGGCTCAAACCCTATCTACAGCGTTTTAATTTTTAGTAAAAAGCCCGATCGCACTGTTCACTTATCGAAACTGTCCCCTGCTCTCCTGACCGCTTCACTCACGCTTTCTATGCTTTAAGTTAATCAACCAAAAGATATATTTGACCTAGAGGCACTATGCAGAAACAAATCCTACGCCAAAAAGATACTAATGCTTGGATACTTCAGTGCTGGGTTTCTTTTATTGTTGCCATTTCCGCAACTACTGTAGGTATCATTTATTTACAGGTAGACCCCTGGCAGAAAGCTTTTATGGGTATGGGTTTAACTTTTTCAATCGGCTCGTCTTTTACTTTAGCAAAAACCATTCGGGATAACAACGAGGCATCAACATTAACTGCCAGAATCGACGAAGCTAGAGTTGAGAAAATTCTCGCTGAGCACCATCCTCTCAAATAAATTTGACTATACAATGTATACAAAAAACAGCCCGCGCGGGCTGTTTTTGTTGTTTGAGCCACAGGTTTCAAGCTGCGGATGTGAATTGGGGATTTCAATGGCTACCTTTGAACTTACGATCGCCCAACTTATTCTTTTGTCGCTGGCGAATACCAGCCTTAACTGTCGCCATATCCACCGGAAAGCCAACGACAGGAATCACCTGATCCTTGCGTTCTTCTTCCAGATTCTTGAGTTCGGTGTAATCAACCCAGTGAATGCAATTCACCGGACAAGTGTCCATCGCCTCAGCAATCAACTCTTCAGAATCCCCGTCTTGTCGAACTACGCGCGATCGACCGTAATCCGGTTCAATATAAAAAGTATTGCGAGCAACATGAGCGCAGTGCTTGCAGCCAATGCAGGTAATCTCATCAACATAGACACCTTTTTGGCGCAACACCCCGCCCAACTCCGGTTCCAAACCAGAGCGATCGGGCGCATCCCGCAAAAAACCCCCCAACTCCGGCTCTAAACCAGAGCGATCGATTGCTGTATCTATTCCGAGTCCAGAAAGCTCAGACATTTAGACCCCCACAATAGTAAATAAGTCCGCGCAGGCGGACTTTGATGAAACAAGATTGCAAAAATCTCGAAAAATTATTAAGCGCACCAGCGTTGCACCACCAAGCGGAGCGAACCGTCTTGATTTTGCTTTTGCTCAGAAATTTGGAAACCCTGCTTAGCGCTTTCATTCACCACAGTATGGTAAGCGTAGCGCTGAGTCACCTTATTGAGAAAACGGTCTACAGACCAAGCTTGCTGCCAAAACTGCAAGTCAGCCACCAATTCATACTCAGTCCCGTTCCAGCTAAAACCTACGTCGTAGCCGTTTGTTTGCTCAATCACGACCTCAGCGGTGCTGGTTAGGCCGCGATAGCCACGCACCTCAGTCGGGCCAGACTTCCAGTCAATACCCAAGTCAGTTAAAGCAGCTTCCAAAGAATTCAAATTGCGGATCTGGGTCTTAATTTGGCTAAAGTGTGACATGGTGATTCCAAAAAAATTTAAGTGAACTCAACAAAAAAAATTACCAATCGCTAAAAGCCACTTGGGCCGTCGCTTCGGCTGACTGATGCAGCGCTTGCGTGAAATATTCAGATGTTGACTCTTGGTGAAGCACCACGCCGAGCTGAGCTTCAATTGCAGCCGTTACCTCAGCACAGGAAGCACCGACAATGCCGGTGACTGTTTCCTGTACGCGGCCATCTGGATAGATCACAAACTCTAGTGTTTCCATAATGCGGGCTGACTGAATAGGAATATTGAGAACAGACACCGACACCAGCAAGCCAGGGACGATGCCTCCTGAAGTAGCTTCTTGAGAGTTGGCTGACTGACAAAGCGCTATATCAATTTTGACTAATTGATAGGTTTTGAGTCACAACTTAACAGAAGTTATTAATATGTAGAAGCAATACATCAGTTGTATGTAAAGTTTCGCGTAGATCGTGACAGCAGTCAAGTCGGTCGATTTTAGATTTGAGATTTTAGATTTTAGAGGGAGGAGGAAGGAAGAGGGGATGAACCGCAGAGGGCGCAGAGGGCGCAGAGGGCAGAAGGCAGAAGGTAAAAGGCAGAAGTATAAATTCCCCACTTCCCCTCTAATTCCCTCTGGGGTCTAAAACGTCTCGCAGGCCATCTCCCAAAAGGTTGAAACCAAGAACAGTCAAGGTAATCAGCAAACCTGGAAACACGATCGTCCAAGGAGAAGAAAGAGCGTATCCGCCCTTAAAAGCATCAGAAAGCATTGTCCCCAACTCAGGAACCGGCGGCTGTGCGCCCAAACCCAAAAAACCTAAACCGGCAGATTCTAGTGTCGCCGTACCAGTCGAAAGAGTTGCTTGTACAACTAGAGGCGCGAGACTTCCCGGCAAAATGTGGCGAAAAATAATCCGCAAGTCGCTGGCGCCCAAGGCTTTGACAGCCAAAACAAATTCTTGTTCCCGCAGAGACAGCACCATACTGCGAGTTAAGCGGATGTAAATTGGAATTTGCACGAGGCTGACGGCGATAATTACGCTTTGCAGGCTCGGCCCGGTGACGGTAACAACGCCGATCGCCAGTAAAATCGAAGGAAAAGCTAACAAAATATCCGCCAAAGTGCCGATCGCCATTTCCAGCAACCCCCGAAAATACCCGGCCACCAGCCCCAAAAGCGCTCCCACAATTAAACCCGCACCCACAGAAACCAGGCTGACGAGTAAAGATATCCCCAATCCGTGCCACACCCGCACCAACAAATCTCGCCCCAAACTGTCGGTGCCAAACCAATGTTTAGCGCTAGGAGCCACTAAGCGCGACAAATAATCTCGATCGACCGCCGGATCGTAAGGGGAAAGTAGGGGGGCCAACAGTGCCGCGATCGTCAGCGCTACAGTCAAAATTAAGCCGATTTTCCCCGAAGTCGATCGCCAAAATCGTTGAAAAGCCGGCTGTGGAAATATTAAGTTTTTATGCAATTTTAGATTTTCCATCGAATGCTGTCACAAAAAAAACTCAGGACTTATTGCCAAACCTTTCAGGACTGAGATGCCTGTGGTGCCCATAAACTTATTAATTCATTGACGAGGGCGAGCAATTCAGATACAGACTCATTGACTTCTGGTGCTTCAAATCCATGAATAAATCGGTTTCTTACGCTTAAAAGTAGCATTGATCGATCGTACTCTTCTATTGAAAGTTCTCCTTGCGAATACATATGTTTGATGAGAGATACAGTGGGAAATCTTTCAATTGGAATAGTAACCTCCTCAGCTCGTCTACGCAAAAGTGCTTCAAGTATTCCCCAAAGTGATAAAAACGCGCCTTCATTTTCTTCTAATGAGATCAGACGTTCACTTTGTGTTATTCTACTAAAAATCTGTTCCCAAGATAATAGATTTACTTCATTGTCTGCGTCTTTCAGTAAAGCATCTTCAGTAATTAATAAGAAACGCCAGCCTGTATTTTCAGAAACTATTTCAGCAATTTCTTTCAACCTGTCTATGGATGTTTGTCTGGCAGAACGTTTGAATTCGATTATGTAACCTTCGGTTTCGTTCTTTTTTACAATCAAATTTGGACGATATGTCCCTAAATCGAAAGGGATCTCTTCGGGTTCAGGGTCAACCAATACTGTATAGCCTTCTTGTCGGTATTTTTCGGCAATTTTAGACACTGATTTGTCGTGTATCAATTTAGTAGCGGTCATAGATAACTCTCTAATGCTTTTGCTGAATTTATTCTAACGTAAACGCAGTCGCTGCCAGATATTATGCCACGGACCAACAATGACGGACATAAAGCAACGTCAAACGTGTCACTAAGCGAGCGACGATGGGACTCCACATCTGTGACAAGTGAATCATCCTCATAAACTAACCCAATTAGTGCATCCTGTATGGGCTTTATGATATTGTCAGTGTCAACTGGGTCAGCATCATAAAGGTACACTAAAGCTAAATGAACATTTCCTGAATAAGGAGTTACTACCCAAGTTTTTGACGCTTCTGTACGCACAAATGCTTGCCAATCCTGTAGCTTGCTTCTCTGCCTCGTTTGCAAAGATACAGGGCGTTTTGGAATCAGAAACTCAAATTGCATTTGCAACTCCGAAAATTGAATGCGAAAAGAAGGGATTAAAGGCTAAATTCAAACTAGACTATAACTTGCAACTTTTAACAAATCAACTTTTGTTTTGTCGATCGCACAGATTTCTCATAACCCTCACGCCCTCAGCGCTCTCGCATTTCGCGTGAAGCGAAGCTATCCCGTTCGCGAAGCGTTCCCGAAGGGTAGGGAATCGCCCCCGACAACATCCCCAGCAACCATCAGCCGTGGGATCAATCTAAAATCTAAAATCTAAAATCTAAAATCGGATGACCCTTTAAGATATAAAGAACAAGATAAATTTAAAAGCACAATGACATCCACCCTACTCAAAACCTCCGCTCGATCGCCCCTCAACGCCCCAACAATCCGCCATTTCCCCAACGGCCTCACCGTTATAGCCGAACACTTGCCGGTCGATGCTGTTAACCTCAGCGTGTGGCTCAATTTAGGCTCAGCCGTCGAACCAGACGACATTAACGGCATGGCTCACTTTTTAGAACACATGATTTTTAAGGGAACTCCCAGCATTCCCAGTGGCGAATTTGAGCGCGCGATCGAGCAACGCGGCGCTGTCACCAATGCTGCCACCAGCCAAGATTACACTAACTATTACATCACCACAGCTCCTAAAGATTTTGCCGAACTAGCTCCTCTGCAAGTCGATGTGTTGCTCAACGCCAGCATTCCCGACGACGCCTTCGATCGCGAACGGCTGGTAGTCTTAGAAGAAATTAGACGATCGGAAGACAATCCCCGCCGCCGCACCTATCAGCGATCAATGGAATTAGCGTTTGAAGTCCTGCCCTACAAGCGACCGGTACTCGGCCCGACTGCGGTAATCGAACAGTTGACAGCGCAACAAATGCGGGATTTCCACAGCAGCAGATATCACCCAGGGGCCATGACAGCCGTAGCTGTCGGCAATTTGCCAGTCGAGCAACTAATAGAAATTGTCGCAGACAGTTTTGCAGCAAAAAGTACAGCACAACACAACAAAATAAATGTGCCTGCTGTGGGCAACTTTCACCCCGAAGCCCAAATCCTGAACTACGGTCAAGAATCGCCATTTACAGAAACAGTCCGCCGCGAATTTGTAGACTCTTCCCTTCAGCAAGCCCGACTGATCGTGATGTGGCGAGTGCCAGGTTTCATGGAAATGTCCGAAACTTATGCCCTCGACGTTTTGGCGACAATTTTGGGACACGGCCGCACAACTCGCTTGGTTCAGGATTTGCGCGAAGAAAAAGGGCTAGTTTCGTCAATTTCGGTCAGCAACATGACTCAGCGACTCGGCGGTGTATTCTCAATTTCCGCTCAACTACCGACAGAAAACTTGGCAGCAGTGGAAGCTGCGATCGTCCAACACATCCGCACTCTCCAAACCGAACTGGTGACAGATGCCGAAATTTCCCGCATTCGCACCCAAGTAGCCAATCGGTTTATCTTTGGTAACGAAACTCCGAGCGATCGAGCAAGTTTGTACGGTTACTATCAGTCGATGGTAGGAGATATCGCTCCCGCCCTCAACTATGCCGCCTGCATCCAAGCTCAGACTGCCGAGGATCTCCGAGAAGCCGCTGTCAAATATCTGTCTCCCGACGCAATGGGTGTTGTGGTAATTCGCCCGGACGAAGCATAAATCGGACTTCGCCTCAACAGGGCAATTCTGCTATCCTTCTGCTTTTGAGTCATCCAACAGCATTCGGAATTCGGCAGAAACAATGTCAACGCGCACGAGGGATTTTTAGTCAATAGTGCGTGAAATTCGATCGGCTCTCGCCTTGAAGGTTTTGTATCCAATAATTAGTATGAAGCCTTTAAGGTACGGGCGATCGGCAAAATTACCGTAATTTTATGAGACGATAAACTGGGAATTATTGACGAGCCAGCAATTTAGTCTAGGAAAACCGGGTTTATTGGCGATCGTAATTCTAAAATCTAAAATTTAAAATCTAAAATTTAAAATCGATTGAGCGACAAAATTACCGTAATTTTATGAGACGATAAACAGGGAATTATTGACAATCAAGCAATTTAGTCTAGGGAAACCGGATTTATCGGCGATCGTAATTCTAAAATCTAAAATCTAAAATCGATCGATCGGTAAAATCACCGTAATTTTATGAGACGATAAACAGGGAATTATTGACAATCAAGCAATTTAGTCTGGGGCCACCTGATTTATCTGCGGTCGTAATTGTCAAATCTAAAATCTAAAATCTAAAATCTAAAATCGACTGACAGGGCACGCAAGCATGAAATTACAAAACTTTCTCAACTCAAACATTAGGTACGATGCCAAAGCAATCGCTGCAGACGACGAACTCAGTGGCCAAATTCAAAGTCGCCTCATTGACCTAGGTTTACTGAAACCTCCCGTAGACGGAATTTTTGGCCCTCTCTCTACCGCCACCCTCCACCGATTTCAAACTCTGATGAAGTGCGGCGAAGCGGGTTTTTTGGGAGCAGTCACAGCCAAAAAGCTGATCGAAACCAAACCAGAGGACATTCCCACACAGCCCCTGATCCTGAAAACGCTCAGAGACACCATTTTTAAATCAAAACCGGTCGCGTCTTCTCAACTTCAGGACTCAGAAAAACAAGTAATACCAGCCGGAAAAGAGTTGGAGATCCTGGCTTTTGCTCCGGCTCGCTGTCACATCAGAGTTGCTCTCCGCAACGAGTCTTTCAAAGGTTCAGGGGTTTGGTATGTTTTCGGAGGGCACGCTCAAATTACTCAAGACAGCATTCTACTTTTTCCGAAACCTAATCCCCCAACTGTCAGGCTTGGCATTCCTTATCTATCGCAAATGGATAACTTGAATAATCCTACAGGTTCTTGCAATGTAACTTCATTAGCGATGTGTCTGGACTTTTTGAAGGTGCCACGGCGCAAACAAACCGGGCAATATGAAGACGAACTTTACGAATATGCGATCGCCAAAGGTTACAGTCGTTGGGATCCCTACGATTTAGCAAAAATTGTTAGAGATTACGGCGCTCAAGATTTCTTTACCGAGAATGCAACTATTGATGACGTTCAAGATTGGCTAGCCAGCGGAAATCCCGCTGTCATCCACGGATACTTCACGTCTTTCGGTCACATTATAGTTGTCGCAGGCTACGACAGCGAGGGATTCTTCGTTCACGATCCCTATGGCGAGTGGTTCCGAACTGGCTACGATACAAGTGTCAGCGGTGCTTACTTGCACTATACTTACCGCTTAATCCGCAGCCTCTGTATACCTGACGGGCATTTTTGGGTTCATTTTATCTCGAAGTAGTAATTTGTTAGTAGTTAGGAATGAGAATTAAATAACTTCCACAAGTTTGTGGGATGGGCGGGACGCCCATCCCACAATAACAATTAAAATTGTAAGTTATTTAATTCGCGATCCTTAGTGGTTATTGGTTATTGGTTATTGGTAATAACTAACCAATAGTTAACAGTTGACTCTCAGCAATGTCGGACACGGCCTTGCCCATTCGTATCAACTTCAGCCGAAATATCGATCGGGCCCCAAATACCGCCAGGGGTTTAAACCCCTGGCTCATAGCGAAAGTCCTCTAAAAGAGGACTGAATAATTCATTAGACTTCTCCCGAAATTAGATTTTAGCTTAGGCTTGACTTGGGTTTCAAGTTCTTTTTTGGAGATGTCTCTTAGTCCTCTTTTAGAGGACTTCAGCTTTGAGGCAGGGGTTTAAACCTCTGCCGGACTGCGGGTATTACTATTAATTTTCATGCTCAAATCCAGCCAAGTCGATCGCGTAATCGGAGCACTGGTAGAAATATAGTCAACTCCGGTTTCCGCTACACTTCTAATTGTTTCTAAGGTAACATTGCCGGAAGCTTCAATTTTTACCCGATCGCTCTTTTCGCGAATAATGGCCACAGCCTGCCGCATCAAATCAAAGGACATATTATCTAACATGATAATATCAGCTTTGTGCTGCAAAGCTGTCTCTACTTCGGCGAGAGTTTCGGTTTCGACTTCGATCGTCAGCGGATAGGGGATAGAATTGCGAATTAGGGCGATCGCCTCTGCAATTCCCCCAGCCGCCGCAATGTGATTGTCTTTAATCATCACCGCGTCATCTAAGCCCATCCGGTGATTGCTAGCACCACCGACTTGAGTCGCGTATTTTTCCAACAATCTCAATCCCGGCGTCGTCTTGCGGGTATCCACTAATTGCACGGACAAATCGGCAATTTTGTCAACATATTTCTGAGTTAAAGTAGCGATGCCACTTAAACGCATTGCCAAGTTTAATGCTACTCTTTCTCCGGTTAGCAGCGCATCGAAATTGCCGGAAATCTCGGCAATTACTTCTCCTTTTTCGCACAGTTTCCCTTCTGGTACTTGGGGGATGAAACTGAGGCTGCTGTCTAAAAGTTTAAATGTGCGATGTGCGATCGGCAATCCCGCAATGACTCCAGCTTCTTTGACAATCCATTTAGCAGTACCCTGGATGCTGTTTGCGGGAAATAAGGCCGATGTTGTGCGATCGCCCCTACCGATATCTTCTAGTAGCCAGTTATGCAATAGGGAGTCTAAAACTATCCAAGGTGGCAATATTGCTGTCATGTTTTTGTCGGTTGTTATATCAAGATGATATCTACTAGGAAGAATAGTCGATCGGGTAATTTTAGGCAAGTTGCAAAATAATCTGGCCACGCGGATGTCCTTGTTGGCTTAATTACAGTTTGCTAAACAGGCGCAGTTTTGTAGTCAATCACCTGTTGACAAAGTTGGGTGTCGGTGATTTAATAGAGTGAGTTTGCTTTGTCGCAAGGAAAATTAGCGCCAAAGAAACAAGCTCATCTGATTTATGAGCAAGCAGAGGCTTTGGGGTGGGCCACTAGGGCTAAGGGTAAGTTTGCTAGTAAATTTGGAAGTAACGAACTTGATAAATTAGAGTTCGGATTTGATTATTTCGCCTAAAAACTACATTCAAGCTACAAATACTCAGTTATGACTCACCTAAATATTTCTCCTCTCAACCGTCGCTCTTTTCTTAGTTATGTTGCTTTAGGTACTTTGGGTTTATTGACAAAAGACTTGCTTGATCCAGCTAGCGCTATGGCTGATAGCGAGGGATTAGGCAAAAATTTCTCTACCTTGGAGAACTATCATATTTTTGTTCCTTATACAACAGCACGCAACGGAGGAAAAGAAACATTTACTTTGCGATCTGGAGAACCTTGTCAGGTAGCAATTCCCTCGAAAACCCAAGATAGCCAACAGATTACCATCAAAGGGCGCGGTCAAGACGGTAAAGATATTACTGTAGTTTTGCATACCTTATACGATAGACAACTTAGAATAGCCGATCAAGTTTATCAAGAAATTGACAAAAATACCCAATTTATCGAAGAAGCAAGCAAAGCTAAATGCAAATTTGTTTATGAGCAAATCGAGGATGGTGAGTATATTGACGATGTGATTGCCTTGGATTTTCTTGATTATGTGATATCCTCCTCAAAGCTAGACAACAAAATTAAAGAGCGTTACCAAATCGCCAGTAACAATTCGCGCTTACTCGGAACTGAACAAGCCATTGAAATGGCATTAAGTCAATCTAAACTAACTGAGGCAGAAAAGAAACTAATTAGAGGGACTTTTGCCTCCGTCCGTGCCAGCGAACCGGTTCCTGACTTTAAGGCGCTCACAGATATTGACTTAATTGTTGCCGCGTCGGCACTGCCTTTAGAAATCAAGCAGAAACACTTTTTAGCCAGTACCAATTCAACAGCCTTAACAGTGGACTTCATTCTTGTCAAACTGATCGAGGAAAACGAAAAATTAACTCCCGCTCAACCGAAAAATTACCTGTCAACTTATCAGCAGGTACGTGCTGGAAAAAGAGTAGAAGATGCCGCAGCTTTAAAATCCCTAGACTCATTCATCAGTAATGCTGAAATTCCCGAAAATGCTAAAGTTGTTTACTCAATAGCAAGGACACAGAATTTAGATAATCAAGTTGATTCTGGTAAAATAATTGATGATTTTGTCCAAGCTTTTGTAGAATTCAAAGAACTGATCGATGATGCTAAAGATCCTAAAAATGCTGCTAAAAAAGCAGGAGCAGCAATTGTTCCACTAGCTACGAAAATACTAAGTCTACTTGGAGTAGAAACAGCAACAGGTGTCACTATTAGTAGTTTATCAGGAGGGGCTGCAACCAACGCGACTTTAGCTGTTTTAGGTTTTGGTTCCGTCGCATCTGGTGGTTTAGGAATGCTGGGTGGTTTAGCAGTAGTAACAGGAGGAGCCGCGCTAATAGGAGCCGCAGGAATACTGTCTATTGCGTTAGGTTCAGAAATCGATAGCGAAGACCAAAAAAATCTGGGAATTGCAATTGGTACAGGAACAATCGCCGGTGCTGCAACTGTTTTAGCTGCTTGGACTGCTGCGAGTGCTTTGGGAGTAGCCGGTACATTGTCTGGTGCTGCTGCTATTACTGCCACTATTTCGGCTCTTGGGGGACTCGGTTTAATCACGGGCGGTTCTGCTTTTGTTGCATCGGGTACAGCATTTATGATTTGGTCAGTGCTCCAATCTGGAAAGACTCGCGATTTATCGGAGCTGCATCTGCATCAATTAGAAACTCGGACTTACACCTATACTGAAGATATAATTCCCGGTTATTGGGGAGAATTTTTACAAAAGAATGTAAGTCTAACAAATGGCATTAAAGATGGATTTTTTGCTCCTAATATTCCAGTAGAAAAACTGTCAAGCGCGCTATCTTCATGGCTATCTCTTGACTCTGGAGAAAAAGTAATCGCTTTGATAGACAACAGTTTTTTTAAGGATGCAAAAGAGGGGGTTGTATTTACAAATGCAAAAATCGCTTGGAAAATAATTCTTTCAGAAGCTCATGCCATTAACTATGAAAATTTAGCAAAATTTGTCAAGACGGAAAGCAAATTAACTTCACTGCTATCTGACGCGAAGCAGAAACAGGAGTTGTCTAAGTTGAAAAAGGTAGTAGATATTTTGTCAGACGAGAAATACTCTACCAATTTATCTAAGTTGCAAGAGTTAGTAACTCTAGTGGGGAGTGACAAAAACTTATCGGATCTGGTTTCTAATGAGAAGTATAAAAACAAGTTACCACAATTAAAATATGCAGTAGCTATTTTATCAGAGGAGAAGTACAGTCAGAACTTGTCTAAGTTGAAAGATGTTGTAGATGTCTTATCTAATGAACCTGATTTAGTAAAATTTTTCTCGTCGCAATTAGTGTCACAGCTATCTGAGAAGAACTATACCAACGACTTGTCTAGGTTAAAAGAGGTAGTAGATAGGTTTCTAAATGAATCTGACAAGGACAATTTCACTAAATTGCTTCGAGAAATTGGTCAAAAATATAGCACAGTTTAGGCAGCAACTTTTGCCCGCGATTCGGGCTATGAGGAAGGCGGAAGGCGATCGCCCACTATTGACTGCTAAAATTAAGGGCGATCGCTTAAAACTAATGACTAATGAGCCTGAGAGTGAATATCAGCAACTCCTACTCAATAAGTAGCCGATCGCCCTTAAAGAAACAAACTAATATCCACTTGGAAAAAATCGGCTAACTTCGTGGCTTCATCTATTTCGATCGCCCTTCCACTAACAAAAACTTGCTCAACCTCTGTTTCCGTTCCCAAAACAGGAATCAAATCTGATTTGTCCAAATTTCTCGCATCCATTAAATGTTGCAACATTGAAGCAGCATTTCCTGCAGGAATCGGATAATTTTCAGATTCAAATTTTTCAATCAGCGTTATCAAAAGCTCCAGAAATAGCTCTGACTCCAGCGATCGCATAGGGCGGTGTTCCAGTTCGCAAGCGAGAGCGATCGCGGCCTCGTTTTCTGCCTCATTTGCGATCGGTTTTGGTTGATAGCGAACAAGTAAATCTGTATAAGATTTTGCATCCAAAGTACGGATCATTTTTCCACTCATCCTTACTTATATTTACACAGGTAGCGATTGATTTCCCTATTTAAGCTACAGTAAAAGCTATATTTTCTAGCACTACATTAGGTACATTTCCACTACCTAAAACCTGTGTAGCATCTAAAACTTCTATCCCTACCAATAACTCATTTTCCCCAATATTTAAAGCAATTTCGTCAGTTAACTCTAAAGTGCGACACTGATGCTTACCTTCTACAAGTCTAATATAGAGAGCATCAATTTCGGAATCATAACTAATCTTCATAAATTTTTACCTCTTATTATTCAGTCCGCGTCGGCCGACTTCGTTTGTTTAGTAGCGGTTTCAACCGCCAAGCCATAAAGAGAATGACTAATAACTCACCAAAAAACTAAAGCCCTTTTCCGTTGTTGCGGGAAAAGAGCTTTAATTTATTATTAACCTGGCACTGAGCTATTTTACCGGGCAGTGACCCGCCGAGTATCTTCGCCATAGCAACGTTTAACAACCGAGTTCGGGATGGATCGGAGTGGTTCCATTACATCATAAGCACCAGGAAAGCTTTGAAAACTTTTAATCCTGTGTCTGCATTAAGCTTGATGCGCTGCATCTCTTTCGCTCGACTTAATTACTGTATCAAGTTTTCCCCGGTCTGTCAACCCCAAAGTCAAAACTTTTTTTCGATCGCCCTGGACGCATGGGAGTCTAGAAACCGGGTTTTTCACGAGAAGACGCTTTAGATCCCACAGATTCGGTAAAAAACCCGGTTTCTGTGGTCTCCGCGCGTCAGGCAGATCACAAATCCAAAAAAGCCGCCTCGGTTCCCTGTTCTCTGGGAATCTTGCCGTCCTTCTCAAACCACGCCACAACCTGCTTAACTGTTAATTGTTCGATCGCCCCTCTCGGCTTCTGTCGCAATTTGCCTCAAAAGCCGCAAAGACGCCACCACCCTATTCGTAAAAAAGTTTTCAAAACTCGCATCAAGCTCGATCGACCACAAATCTGCTGCTGACCCAGAATATTGAGATTTCTACAAAGGGCCCAAGACCAGCTTTTGTGTAGATGCCTAATAACTCACCAAAAAACTAAAGCCCTTTTCCGTTGTTGCGGGAAAAGAGCTTTAATTTATTATTAACCTGGCACTGAGCTATTTTACCGGGCAGTGACCCGCCGAGTATCTTCGCCATAGCAACGTTTAACAACCGAGTTCGGGATGGATCGGAGTGGTTCCATTACATCATAAGCACCAGGAAAGCTTTGAAAACTTTTAATCCTGTGTCTGCGTTTAGCTTAATGCTAAGCTTGATGCGCTGCATCTCTTTCGCTCGACTTAATTACCTTATCAAGTTTTCCCCTGTCTGTCAACCCCTTTGTCAAAAGTTTTTTTCGATCGTCCGAAACCGCTGGAATGATCGGGGTTTGAGGCCTGGTTTGGGGGTGGGGCCGATCGACCTTTAACTCACAAGTCCAAAAACGCCGCCTCGGTTCCCTGTTCTCTGCGAATCTTCCCGTCCTTCACAAACCACGCCACAACCTGCTTAACTGTTAATTGTTCGATCGGGCTTTCAGATTCTGTCGCAATTTGCCTCAGAGGCCGCAAAGACGCAATTACCAAATTCGTAAAAAAGTTTTCAAAACTAGCATCAAGTTCGATCGACCCTTTAATACTCTCATCATTCTTAATCCAATCCATCACCTGCCCATTAGTCACCTCACCCACCGGCAAACCTGTCTCCCCAGCTATTTGCCTGAGCACCCTCAAAGCATAAATTGCCACCCGCGCCGAAAACTTTTCCTTCGACGACAGCAGAGCCATATCAACTTCCGCACACTCTTCCGGCTTTAAAAAATCTGCTAGCGGTTCCATAGTTATTAGTTACTTGTTATTTGTTATTTGTTATTGGTAATCCGTAAAAACTTCTATCCGTGTATCCGTGTCAAAATCCGTGTAGTGCCTTCCCTCATCCTTCTTCCTTCTTCCTTCTTCCTTCTTCCTTCCTTCTGGCAATCAAATAACCGCAGCGGTGTTCCCCATCAATAATCCAGTGAGTCCGCTCCACAATACAATCCGGCAAAACCGCCGCAAACATTTCCAACTCATTACCGCAGACACTCGGAAAAGTTTCAGCAACATTAGAAATCGCGCAATTGTGTTCCATCAACACAAATCGATCGCCCAAACCAGCGCGATCGCCGATCCCAACCTCTACAGATTCTACAGGATAACACTCAGCCATATAACCTTCAGCCCTGCGAAGTTCCATTAGCTTAGTCACCCTCTCTTGCAGCGAACCCGCACCCACCAGCCGCCGATACTCCGTCGCCTTGCGCTGCCACTGTTTTTGCAAGATAGTAATCACTTGCTCGCGGCCGACGGTTTCCGCCAACGTATCCAGGAAAGAGACAGCAAAATCACCATAACGATTCGGGAATCGATCGCGCCCCTGACTGGTAAGCTCATAAATGTGCTGCGGCCGCCCCATACCAGCCTGAACCGACTGATACTGAATCAGCCCCTCCGCTTCCAAATCCTTCAAGTGACGGCGAATCGCCTGCGGACTGATATCCAAAGACTCCGCCAACTCAAGAGCCGTCCCCTGCCCCCCCTTGAGCAAATATTGCAGGATGTCTTGTTTCGTGGAAGTCTGCTGAGTAGTCTCCATCATCTTCACAAAAAATTATTAATTTGACTTTGACAATATCACTATTGTTAATGTAGCTTAAAATATAGTAAAGCAACAAATCTGTTGTTTAACTTCCCAGAGCAGTCCAGCAGAACTCGCTCAAGCCCAGACAGGCATTGCCCCGTCTGCCATCCAGAGAGCATTATCTAGAACACTGAACACGCAAAATAATGAGTTCTACCACAGTCAAAACCTTAGTCAACCAGCCGTATAAATACGGTTTCGTCACCGACATCGAGTCAGACACCATCCCCCGCGGCTTGAGCGAAGATGTAGTCCGCCTGATTTCCGCCAAGAAAAACGAACCGGAATTCATGCTGCAATTCCGCCTCAAAGCATACCGGAAGTGGCTGACAATGACCGAGCCCACCTGGCCCCACGTCAACTATCCCGCGATCGACTACCAACAAATTATCTACTACTCCGCCCCCAAACAAAAGCCCAAAAAGCTCAACAGTTTGGACGAAGTAGACCCGACACTGCTAGAAACCTTCGAGAAACTAGGCATTCCCCTCTCCGAACAAAAACGGCTGGGAAATGTCGCCGTCGATGCCGTTTTCGACAGCGTTTCAATTGCCACAACATTTAGAGAAAAGTTAGCCAAAGATGGCGTTATTTTCTGTTCCATCTCAGAAGCCGTCAAAGATTATCCCGAATTAATAGAAAAATATCTCGGCAGCGTCGTACCAGTTGGCGACAACTTTTTCGCAGCCCTCAACTCCGCCGTATTCAGCGACGGTTCCTTTGTTTACATTCCCAAAGGCGTCAAATGCCCAATGGAATTGTCAACCTATTTCCGCATCAACAACGGAGATTCCGGCCAGTTCGAGCGCACCCTAATTGTTGCAGAAGAAAACAGTTCTGTGTCTTACCTAGAAGGCTGCACCGCGCCGATGTTTGACACCAATCAACTGCACGCCGCCGTAGTCGAATTGGTAACAATGGACAATGCCGATATCAAATACTCCACAGTGCAAAACTGGTACGCTGGCGATGCCAACGGCAAAGGCGGCATTTACAACTTCGTGACGAAACGGGGTTTGTGTCAAGGAGTCAATTCTAAGATTTCTTGGACACAAGTAGAAACCGGTTCAGCGATTACTTGGAAATATCCCAGTTGCGTGTTAGTCGGCGACAACTCGGTGGGCGAATTCTACTCAGTAGCGCTGACAAATAACAAGCAGCAAGCTGACACCGGCACCAAAATGATTCACGTTGGTAAAAATACTCGCAGCACGATTATTTCTAAGGGAATTTCGGCGGGAAATTCATCCAACAGCTATCGCGGTTTGGTGAAAATGGGGCCGAATGCTAAAGGATCTCGCAATTACTCTCAGTGCGATTCCATGCTGATTGGGGATAACGCTCAAGCGAATACTTTCCCTTATATTCAAGTGCAGAACCACACTGCTAAAGTCGAACACGAAGCTTCTACTTCTAAGATTGGGGAAGAGCAATTGTTCTTCTTCGCACAGCGGGGAATTTCCGCAGAAAATGCTATTTCGATGATGATTAGCGGTTTCTGTAAAGATGTTTTCAATCAGTTACCGATGGAATTTGCGGCGGAAGCTGATAAGCTGTTGAGTCTGAAACTCGAAGGAAGTGTCGGATAATTTTCGCGGCCGATAAACCCTTCCAGGCCGAGTCCATCGGTGACAACTTAAGCTCCCCGTCCGCCAGGGAATGAATTCCCTGGCTAATAGCTAAAGTCCTCTAAAGAGGACTAATGAGTTTAAAAGTTTTCTTCTCAGTCCTCATAGCGAGGACTTTAGCTTTGAGACAGGGAATTCATTCCCTGGCGGACTATCGGTTTAACGTTAAATTGTCACCAATGGGTACAGGCTAGCAACGAGAAAAAAACTGTAAACTGCATTGAGGAAAAGGACAAAAATAGATGATTGTTGAAAATAGTCAAGTGGTGCTATCCGTCCGCGATTTAACTGCGAATGTGGAAGATACCCAAATCCTTAAGGGTTTGAATCTGGAAATTAAATCGGGTGAAATTCACGCGATTATGGGCCCGAACGGTTCGGGGAAAAGCACTTTATCCAAGATATTAGCGGGTCATCCTGCTTATACGGTAACGGGCGGAGAAGTTACTTTTCTGGGTCAAAATTTGCTGGAATTAGCGCCGGAAGAACGCTCTTTAGCTGGCGTGTTCCTAGCTTTCCAATATCCTTTAGAAATTCCCGGCGTTAGCAATCTGGATTTCTTGCGCGTGGCTTACAATGCTCACCGCAAACATCGCGGCTTGGAAGAATTGGATGCTTTTGATTTCCAAGATTTAATCGAGGACAAGCTGGATATTGTCAAGATGAATGATTCTTTTTTAGGCCGCAGTGTTAATGAGGGTTTTTCCGGTGGCGAGAAAAAGCGGAATGAAATTTTGCAAATGGCTTTGTTGGAACCGAAATTAGCTATTTTGGACGAGACTGATTCGGGTTTGGATATCGATGCTCTCAAGATTGTCGCCGGCGGTGTGAATCAGTTGTCAACTGCTGAGAATTCGATGTTGGTGATTACTCACTATCAGCGGTTGCTGAATTACATTATTCCTGATTTTATTCACGTCATGGAAGCCGGTAGAATTATCTTGACTGGCCCGAAAGAGTTGGCGCTCGAATTGGAAGAGCGCGGTTATGACTGGGTTGTGGAAGAGGAAGCAGCAGGAGTGGGCGCGCGATGATGAATACGCAAGTTGCTAGTAGGGAAATGTTTTTGACTGATTTGGTGAATCAGTGCGGCAAGTTGGGCGCAGCTAATAAGGAAAGTTCTGCTTACGGGTTGCAGGATTTGCGGGATGCGGCGACTGAATACGTGCTTTCTTCGACTTTTCCGACGGTGAAGGATGAAGAATGGCGCTTTACTGATTTGTCGTCGGTGTTGCAAATTCCTTTTCATATACCCCAGAGCAATCAGTCAAAAGTTAAGCTGGCTGATATCATTATGCCAGTGAAAAACAAGGCAGATTTACCATTAAGATTGGTGTTTGTCAACGGGTTTTATGCGCCGGATTTGTCAACGGTGGAGTCGTCGGTTTTTCCGAATTTGCCGATCGACTTTTACGCAGGTAATCTATCCAATGTACCCGAAAAATATCAAGGGCGCATCAGCGATGTTTTGAGCAAGCACAGACAGCAAACTGAGGTGTTTACCGCGCTGAATACTGCGGGTTTGGCGGATTCTGCGGTGGTGTTCGTGCCGGCCAATATGTCGATCGAACTTCCGATTCACTTGCTGTTCCTGACAGCGCCCGGTGCATCTGGCACGATGTCCCAGCCGCACTGCTTGGTCATAGCTGAGCCTGGAAGCAATGTCACGCTAGTTGAGGATTACGCAACTATCGGTAATGTACCAGCGTTTACTAATGCTGTAACGGATGTTATTGTCGGCGAAAACGCCACTGTGAATCACGTTCGGCTGCAGCGGGAAGGTGGAGAAGTTGTTCATATCGGCAAAAGTGCGATCGAACAATCTCGAAATAGCCGTTATACTTGTCATGCTATCAGCTTGGGAGGCAAAATATCGCGCCACAATTTAGAAGTTTTTCAGCGCGGCGAAGCCACCGAAACAACTTTAAACGGCTTAACCGTAGCCTTTGGCGAACAGTTATCAGACACTCACAGTGTAATCGATTTCAATCACCCCCACGGTACAAGCCGCCAATTGCACAAGTGCATTATTGGCAACAAAGCTCGCGCTGTATTTAACGGCAAAGTTTTCGTTCGCAAAGCCGCCCAATTGACAGATGCCGGACAATTGAGCCGGAATTTGTTGCTGTCGCCGAGAGCTCGCGTAGATACCAAACCGCAGTTGGAAATTGTCGCCGACAACGTTAAATGTTCCCACGGTGCAACTGTCAGTCAATTAGAAGATGATGAACTTTTCTACTTGCAAAGTCGCGGTTTGGATTTAGAAAGAAGTCGCTATTTGCTAATCGATGCTTTTGCGGCGGAAATGCTCAATCAATTACCGATTCTTGGAGTGGCGAAAATGCTTTCTACCTGCGTGGCCGTCCAAGGATAACTCATAAATATGAGGACACAGAGGACACAGCAGTGCTGTGTCCCTACAACATCTTGCACCATTTTTAACAGCCTGTAGGGGCGGGTTTCACGAATAATAATTGCCTCAAACCAACAATCTCGTAAACCCGCCCCCACCCAACGACAAATCACTAACTTCAAAAAATATGACACTTATTCAAGAAAAAACACTTGCCTCAAAAGTTCGCGGCGACTTCCCAATTTTGAATGAAAAAGTTAACGGTAAACCGCTAGTTTATTTAGACAATGCAGCTACTTCTCAAAAACCCCTAGCTGTGCTCAACGCTTGGCGTGATTACTACGGACAATACAATGCAAACGTCCACCGGGGTGCTCACACTCTCAGCGCCAAAGCGACTGATGCTTACGAAGGTGCTAGAGACAAAGTTGCGGCGTTTGTAAATGCGGCGTCGCGGCAAGAAATTGTTTACACTCGCAACGCTACCGAAGCGATTAATTTGGTCGCTTATTCTTGGGGTTTGAGCAATCTGCAAGCCGGAGATGAAATTATCCTGTCGGTGATGGAACACCACAGCAATCTCGTTCCCTGGCAAATGATGGCTCAAAGAACCGGTGCGGTGCTGAAGTTTGTCGAGTTAACGGAAACTAACGAGTTTGATTTGGAACAGTTTAAAACCCTGATTTCCCATAAAACTAAATTGGTGTCAACCGTTCACGTTTCTAATACTTTGGGCTGCATCAGTCCAGTCAAAGAAATCTGCAAAATTGCCCACAGTTTCGGCGCAAGAGTTTTAATTGATGCTTGCCAAAGCGTGCCGCACATGATAGTAGATGTGCAAGCAATAGATTGCGATTGGCTGGTTGCTTCAGGTCACAAAATGTGCGCTCCGACTGGCATCGGTTTTCTCTACGGTAAGCTGGACTTGCTGAGAGAAATGCCTCCGTTTTTCGGCGGCGGTGAGATGATTGCTGACGTGTTTCTCGATTACTCCACCTATGCCGATTTGCCGCACAAATTTGAGGCCGGCACGCCTGCAATCGGAGAGGCGATCGCCCTCGGTGCAGCAATCGATTATCTTAGTAACATTGGCATGGATAAGATTCACGCTTGCGAAGCAGAATTGAATGCTTATATGTTCCAACAATTGCGGCAAATTCCCGAAATCAAAATTTACGGGCCACAACCAGACAGCAACGGTGAAGGTAGGGCTGCATTAGCGGCATTTACAGCCGGAGAAATTCACCCTCAAGACTTGTCTACCATGTTAGATCAGGAGGGAGTCGCGATTCGTTCCGGGCATCACTGCACGCAAGCTTTGCACCGCTATTTGAACGTTTCATCTACGGCGCGGGCGAGTTTGTATTTTTACAATACTCGCGAGGAGATTGATGTGTTTGTGAAAGCGTTGAAAGAGACGATCGACTTTTTTGGTGGGATTATGGGGTAAGTTAATTAGTGATTGAAATGGCTTTTTTTTGAACCGCAGATGTCGGCGGTTCAAAAAAACAACCCCCTTTTTCATAGTATCTGGGCCTGTGGTAAAATAAAACTAGAGTTTTCTCAGCTCAAGGAGATTTTGAGATGATTGCTACTACTTCAAGTTTAGCCGAACAGAGAACACTGCTAGAAAACATTAGCTGGTCAACCTTTGAAACGTTGCTCAAAGAAATAGGCGATCGCCGAGGTTATCGCATAGCTTATGATAACGGGATGTTGGAAATTATGAGTCCTTTATACGAACATGAAAATCCCAAGATTCAGTCCGATCGCTTCATTTTCATTTTAGCAGAAGAACTCGGCATTGAAATCAAAAGTGCTGGCTCAATGACTCTCAAGCAAGAACAGGCTAAAAAGGGTATAGAACCTGACAATTGTTATTATATTCAAAGTGAACCAGCAGTCAGAGGCAGGCAAGAACTAGACTTAGAAACTGCCCCACCGCCCGACTTGGCAATTGAAATAGATATTACCAGCAGTTCAATTAATAAGTCAGGAATTTACTCGGCACTTGGCGTACCCGAACTCTGGAGATATAACGGGCGAGTTTTAAAATTTTATCAGTTAGCTTCCGAGGAGTATGTTGAATGCAATTTCAGTATTGCTTTTCCCTTTTTATCATCAACAGAAATGAGTAGGTTTTTTGAGCAGACTAAAACAATGGGAGAAATTGCATTACTGAAATCATTTAGAATTTGGGTTAGGGAAAAAATCTAAAGCGGTGAATATCGCCCTTTCGTCCATCCGCGTTCATTGTGGCACGGGCGTCCCGCCTGTGAAAAAGATGCGGTTTAACAAAAGAGCGATCGCCCAACTAAAACTCCCTAATTTCAGGATAAACAAACTGATAACCCGCCGCCTTAATCTTTTGATTCGACACGCTAGCATTATAAGGCCGCACGCTAGGACTTCCATCCCAAGAAACTTTAGGCAAATTATTAGCTTCAAAAATGCGATCGAGCAATTCGCCACTGGATAGCGACACATCCCCGACTAAATTGTAAATTCCCTGCAATCGATTTTCCAAAGCAAACGTTAACCCCCCAACAATATCATCTCGATGCACCCAATTAGTAGCATCTTCCCCCCTACCGGGACGAGTGCTCCCAGCCCAGCCTCTAAAGATTTTAACTAATTCTCGCCCTGGCCCATAAATTCCTCCCAAACGGAGAATGCAGACTTGAAGATTGGGACTAGATGCTGCTAATAAAACCTGTTCTGTTTCTGCGAGAATTTCACCGTTTGGATTAGCAGGCGCGACGGGGGATTCTTCATTTACCAATTCACCTTGGCGATCGCCATACACAGAATAAGTACCCGTATAAATAACCTGCTTGACTGTCGGTATCTGCTGTAAAACCGCTACTAAAGTTGTCGCCGTATCTAAATAACTTTCCCGATAAGCATGAGGATTTGGAGCACCTACGCACAGCATAACAGCATCTTGTTCTTGCAGTACAGCCCTCATTGCATCTTTGTCATTTCCTTTGAGCACGGCTACCCGCTGCGCGACACCCTCCAACTCAACTACTCGCGTCGCCGTGGTAGTTGTCGCCGTCACGGTACAATCAGATTTGCCACGTAAATGTTTGGCTGTCGCAGTACCCACATAGCCGCAGCCGACGATCGCAACTTTCATAAAAAATCCTCCATTGTTTCATGCTGTCTAAAATTATTGCCGGTTTCTGAAATCATGGCGCGCTGAGTTTTGTGGTAAAATGCAAAGCATCGTTATCAATCGGAGTAGCATCATGTCCGAGAGAGATATTTTTGCCACCTCCTCAGAAAGCGAACTTTTAGCTTTTTATGGTTCTTTGTTTGCGATCGCAGCCGCCGATGGTTCCGTTGATATTGACGAACTAGATTTGTTGTTTAAAACCATAAATTTAGACAAATTTTCTGACTCTGCAAAAACTCAAATCCAATCCTACACAGCCAGTCCCCCATCACTGGGCGACTGTTTGCAAACACTCAGCCATTCACAACAACCGCTGCGTTTGGGAGTCATGTATTTTTTAATTAACATTGCTGGCGCAAATAAGACGCTGCATCCGGCAGAAAGCGAGGCGATCCAATCCGCAAAAAAACTGCTGGCGGTTTCCGACTTGCAAATCCAAGCCATGCAGGAATTCATCAAGGAAAATGGGTCTGAAACCCCGTCCTTGTAGGACGGCTTTACATAGATATTTGTTAAGACGTACTATTTCACATAAGACGTGCTATTATGTAAAGCAGCACATTTAAGGTAAATATGACATTAAAAGCCTTCAGCTACCGATTCTACCCAACGCCAGAACAAGAAAGTTTGTTGCGACGTACTTTGGGTTGCGCCCGTTTAGTCTACAACCGTGCTTTAGCAGTAAGAACTGAAGCTTGGTACACAGAACAGAAACGGGTAGGGTATGCTGAGACTTCTTCAATGTTAACCGAATGGAAGAAAACTGAAGAACTAGATTTTCTTAACGAAGTTAGCTGCGTGCCATTGCAACAATGCTTGAGACATTTACAAGCGGCTTATACCAACTTTTTTGATGGACGGGCAAAATATCCTAACTTCAAAAAGAAACGCAATGGTGGTAGTGCAGAATTCACTAAGTCAGCGTTCAAATTTAGGGATGCACAAGTCTACCTAGCAAAAAGCACCCAAGCATTGCCAATTCGCTGGAGCCGGACATTACCTAATGGTGCGACACCATCAACTATTACAGTAAAGCTTGCACCATCAGGCAGGTGGTCAGTTTCTCTGCTGGTAGATGTTGAAATTGAAAAGTTACCCAAAACAGGTGATCAAGTCGGTATTGACTTGGGAATTACAAGCTTGCTTGCTTTAAGCACTGGTGAAAAGATTGCCAATCCCAAAGGATTTAAGACAAAGTATCGCAAGCTCAGAAGAGCGCAGAAAGCTTTAATCCGTAAGCAAAAGGGATCAAATAACCGTTACAAAGCACGGCTCAAAGTAGCGAAAGTGCATCAACAAATTACTGATGCAAGAAAAGACTATCTTCACAAGTTAACGACGCGGTTGGTGCGTGAAAACCAAACCATCGCCGTAGAAGACTTAGCTGTGAAGAATATGATTAAAAACCCCAAACTTGCCGCTTCTATAAGTGATGCAAGTTGGGGCGAATTGGTCAGACAACTTGACTACAAGTGTGATTGGTATGGTCGCACTTTAGTTAAGATTGACCGCTGGTTTCCGAGTTCTAAACGATGTGGAAATTGCGGACACATCGTTGACAAGTTGCCGTTGAATATTCGGGAATGGGATTGTCCTAGTTGTGGGACGCACCATGATCGTGATATCAATGCGGCGAAGAACATTTTGGCGGCAGGGCTTGCCGTTTCAGTCTGTGGAGCGACTGTAAGACCCCAACAGAGTAAATCTGTTAAGGCTGGTGCGAAACTCCCTAGGGGACAGAAGCAGAAACCTAAGTCGTGAGTCTTAGGAATCCTCGCCCTTATAGGGCGGGGTGGATGTCAACGCAGACATGAAACAAATACGGGAGGCCGCGCCCAATAAAAATCAGGTTTCAGCATCTTTCAATTCTGCTGTTTACCAGCTTAAAACTAAGGGCATTCCTCTCGATGTGATCGACCGAAGAGAAACCACAACACACCTCAGCAACCCCCAAATTAACTATTCAGATGAAAGTTTTTGGGCTAAACTTAAAAACTTTGCTTTAACCGCAGGAAGAGAAGTAGTTGAAAAAGCTTTGATTCTCTACTATACGGCTCAAAACCCAAACGTGCCTGCTTGGGCAAAAGGAGTTGTAGTTGGAGCTTTGACCTATTTTATATCTCCTGTCGATGCGATTCCCGATATATTAGTCGGCATCGGATTTACCGATGATTTAGGAGTATTGCTGGCGGCAATAGCTACTGTTTCAGTATACATTAATGCTGATACTAAAGAACAAGCAAAACAAAAAATGAAAGATTGGTTTGGCAAATAATATTAGAAGTCAGTAGTCAGTAGTCAGTAGTCAGTAGTCAGTAGTCAGTAGTCAGTAGTCAGTAGTCAGTAGTCAGTAGTCAGTAGTCAGT
>NZ_JAUBTG010000005.1:181561-183203 GCF_036702395.1 Microcoleus sp. D3_18_C2
AGTCATTAGGAATAATTACCAATTACCAATTACCAATTACCGATTACCAATTACCAATTACCGAGTTCAGTCTTTAATCGGCTTACCATCTCGATTGACAATACGGCTTTCACCATCCTTAGCCGTGACATTTTCATAAACCCCTTCATCCCGCTT
Source organism: Microcoleus sp. D3_18_C2 (assembly GCF_036702395.1). NCBI lineage: Bacteria > Bacillati > Cyanobacteriota > Cyanophyceae > Oscillatoriales > Microcoleaceae > Microcoleus > Microcoleus sp. D3_18_C2. The sequence goes on from NZ_JAUBTG010000005.1 coordinate 181,718, forward strand.
CACGTACTTGCTGAACCCCTGATTTTTATAATCGGTGTCGGATGTCGGCTTCATCAACCTCGGAGCGCTCAGCAGTCGGCGTACCGGCGCATCTGCGGGAGTCTCCCCGGGTTCGCGCTTCGCCAACTCGCACAGTTGGCCCCAAGTCGAAACTTCCAGGTTCATGCTGTGCCAAACTTCTAACTGCTGGTTGTTTTCGGGACACAAATAATCGTATACAGGCATACTAAGAATCTCGTTTGCAACTACTAAAATTACTAATTGCACGGTTATTGAGAATATTATAGCTCAACATTACTAATAATTCAACCCTAAAAATTAAACTTTACTATTTTTAACGGTTGTTGAAACCATAAATCAGCTATATTATTAACCCTGTGTGCTTGCTCCCGGATGCGATCGAGACAAAGCCCAAAAGTACGCTACCCTGAAATCCTCTGACTCGATCGCACGATCGCACGATCGACAGCAAATGCCCGCAAGACTTCCGTGAATGCCGTCAAAGGATCGATCGTCATTTTCAGATTGTACGCAAATCACAGATTCTAAGTTTCAAATTTATTTATTTACTCACCACCGAGGATTTACCGATGAGCGATTTCAAAGTTACGCCAGAAGTAGAGCTGAACACAGCTCAAATGTTGGAGCGATACCAACTGCAAGATGAGACAACTCTGCGGCGTTGGGCAAAACTGCACGGCATCAACAGCACCCGTGGTTTCTTCTATCCCAGTGAAGTAGATTTGATGGATCACGCTCACCACCATCTCTACAATTTGGGAATGAGCATTGCTGAGTACCAAAGTCTTTTAGACCGACGCCGCACCAATTCCCAGACACCGGGCGACCAAAATAAAACAGTAGCAAGTCAAGTTGCTGACGAAGCATACGATGCTATAGAAACGCTGACCGATCAGTATGCTGAAGCTATTGATTTAATGGGAGAACGTATAGCAGACCATTTCATCGATGAACTCGATTTATCTGTGATGCGGCACCTTTCTAAAAAAGTGCAAGACCGCCGCACTCTCAACGGTCAAACCAAAAAGCCTAACCGTTTTCTCCAAGTGATTAAAGCCGTGTTGCAACCGAGCAGCGAAAATACGCTTCTGGTTCCCAAAAAAGATGAGGACTCTAGTTTAGAATTAGAACAGCATCACCGACTCGGCTAGCCGCAGATATTCTTGAAAGACTAATAGACTTTTTGTCAAATTTACTGGTCAAATTTACTGGTCAAATTTACTGAAAAGCCCACCTGAACCCTCCCCTTGTCAAGGGGAGGGAGCAAGAGTCAATCGATTTTAGATTTTAGATTTTAGATTTTAGATTTTAGAATTGAGGCATTGACCCCACGGATAAATTCGGCTTGTCAAGGGGAGGGAGCAAGAGTCAATCGATTTTAGATTTTAGATTTTAGATTTTAGATTTTAGATTTTAGATTTTAGAATTGAGGCATTGACCCCACGGATAAATTCGGCTTGTCAAG
>NZ_JAUBTG010000005.1:183303-234259 GCF_036702395.1 Microcoleus sp. D3_18_C2
AGATTTTAGATTTTAGATTTTAGATTTTAGATTTTAGATTTTAGAATTGAGGCATTGACCCCACGGATAAATTCGGCGGCTCCTTTATCGGATACAGGTTTTTTGTTTCTGGGTCCTGAGTCTGCTTTCGGAATGAATCCGGGGGGTTTTATCCTGGATGCTTTCGGTCACATTTTTTATATTATTAAGGGGAATTGAAGAGAATAAATAGAGGTTTTCCTGAAGCCTAAATAACTTTTGAACTGATGTTGGTTTCGCGAATCAGCCCAACCTAATATAACTGAGGACAGATGGCGCGATCGCCAAAATTAGAGATAATATTTCCAGAATTGAACCTGTCAAACTTGCCCAAGGTAAAAAAATGATTAAATCCTGGATGGTAATTGGAGGCGTCGCCTTTGTAGTAGCACTAGCAGCTAACTTCATCCCGCCCAGCGACATCCAATGGTTCAACCGCTTGCAGCGTCCGAGATGGCTAGTATTTGAAAAAGCAATTCCCCTAATTTGGACAGTAATTTTTATTTGTGCAGCTTGGTCAGCAGTGATAGTGTGGGAAAAACAACCAGGAACTCAGGAGACTTGGCTGAGAATGGGTTTGTACCTGCTTTTAGAAATAGTAACTATGTCTTACACCTCGGTTATGTGCAAAGTTAGGAGCCTAAAAGTCGGCACAATAATCGGCGGAACGGGCGCTATTTTAAGCGTAATCCTAGCTTTAACAGTGTTGCCAGTTTCCGAGCCAGCCGCCCTGTTATTGCTGCCTTACATACTTTGGAGTCCGATCGGCACTTACACCACTTGGGCAATGATGCACCTAAATCCGGCGGATGTTTAATTGATCTAAAATTACAGGTAATTGGTAATTGATCATTGGGAAAAAGGTAATTGCTAAGATGTACCTCACCCAATAGAAAACTGCTATAGCAAGCCTCGTATCAATTGTGAAGTCTTTCTCTTGTCTCTCTTCTCTTCCTTTTCTTCCTACCCTACCCTTCGGGAACCCCTGCGGGGAACGGGAACGGCTTCGCCGAACGCGCCCTTTGCGTCTTCGCGGTTCGTTAAATAGAGATTCTCTGAGTTTTATCGCGTGGTGGGGGTGGCTTTATTTAATTTGTTGACAATGTGAGTATGATTCGTAAACCCACCCCTAGAAGTTGATTGAGAATGATGGTTGATTTGAGTTAAAACTCAAATCAAGCACTAATTCTCAGACTTTAAACCCCCGCCCAATGTCGGGCAAACCAGTTAACCTAGCGATTGCCAGAGCTGGTGGGAGGCTCAATTTCCGGCGGTTCGGGAGGGGGATATTCAGCATCGGGAGATTCAGGCTCAGGAGGGTTCAGCGACTCCTCCCAAACTTGGATTTGCGATCGAGCTTGCTCAAAAGCCCGAGTACCCGAAGGAATTTTCTTCAAAGTCGCGATCGCCCCAGCCAGATCCGACGACGACTCTTCGACACCAAGCGCCAAAATCCGCTGACTCCACTCATCAATCGCCTCACTCGCCTGCCACCGGAGCGAACTCGACTCCGGCACCTGACTTGCTAGCGCAATAGCCGTTTGCAAAGCGTCAGCAGTCCCGGCTCTGGCCGTCTGACGGGCGTTCTGCAAATTTTGCTCGCCCTGAAATTGAGCCTCCCAAGTCCGAATGTTCGATCGAGCTTCCTGATAAAGCACCCGTCCCGATCGAATCCGGCGCGCCATCTCAATTGCCCCCGCCAAATTGCCGGCCGCCGCTAGCTGCTGAGCTCTATCCAAAAACGGCTGGTCAACAAGCCGCTGTCTCCTCTCGATCCAAGCTTGAATTTTGGCTTGAGCTTCCACGTAAAGCGCCCTACCTCTACCGATCCGAGAAGCTTGAGCAACGGCGGCTTCCAGAGCATTCGGATCGCCCATACTCGCCAAATCGTTCGCTCTTTGCAAATACGGACTGTCTTCGAGCAGCTCGATTTGACGGCTCAAGGTGCTAATTTGACGGCGAGCTTCCGAAGCGCGGGGATTTGATTCCGGGACTGTTTGCAATTGGGCGATCGCAGCCCTCAAATCATTTACCCCACCAGGCGCCGCCAGCCTGCTTGCCATATCCAAAACTTTGACATCAGCCATTTCTTGTTGCCAGCGGCCGACTAAATCTTGAGCTTGTTTGTATAAAGGGCGGCCGGAGTTCAACTTTTGAGCAATCTCGATCGCCTTGGAGAAACCCTCAACAGAGCCAGTCAAAGCCTGAGAAGTAGCATTCGCCAACTCATTAAAATCCTGTACTTGTTCCCTTAAATTTGCCGACTCTGGAATCTTGTTAGCGATCGCCATCGCCTCCTGCCAATCCCCTGCTTGCAATCGTTTTTGGGCGATCTCCAGAATTTTCTTGCTAAATTCCGCGATCGCCTTATTGGCAGCTTGATACAAATAACTGTTTTGATCAATTCCCTGAGCCAGCTTAATCCCCGTCACCAGATTGTCGAGACCTCCCTCGGAGGCTGTATTTCGGGCTTTTAGCAACTTATTGCCCTCCGCCTTAGTCGTCTGAATTAGCTTAGTCAATTCCTCGTACTTAGCCGATTCCCAGAAAGTATTTCCCAAATCCAAAAGCAGAGTAGCTTGGCTGAAAGCCAGCGGCCACTCTTCCTGACGCAAGTGGTCTTCCGCCGTGCGGTAAATTTTCTCTGCATCGCTCCATATCGACTGCCACTTTTCAATCTGCTTTTCCATCTTCGGGTAAGCCGGAACGTTTTTAGGAACCTTACGAGCGAGGGCAATCGCCTCATCCAGCTTTCCTTCTTGGAAACTAGCATTTCCCAGCCTAATAATATCCTCCGACCACCGATCGATTTGAGTGTTAATTCTCGGCCGCAGCGGATGGTTTTGTGGCAAAGCATTAACTAATTCGATCGCCCTGAGCAAATCATCCGCCGTCCGCTTGCTTGCTGCTTCTTGAGCACAAAAAAAGCGATCGTTAGCAGAAGCCGTCGGCCAAAAAATCTTTGAGCAATTTGACTGCGATGTCAGGTTGAGCAAAGACGCAATTGCCACAAACCCCATACCCACCGATAGCATCAAACTCAGCGCCAGCCAAAACTGCCACTTATTCGACCAGTTCCGCCAAAACGGATTTTGTTCCTCCGGCGGCTGCGAGTTTTCCCCAGACAAATTCGGCGGTAGTTCCAGATGCCCTCCCGGCAGTTTTCCCGAAGTAACCAACTCTCGGAGCTCTTTAAGTCGTTGGGCCCGGTTTTTCCTTGCTGGTAAGCGCACCAGCGACGAAGTATCCTTTGTTGACTCCAAGGATTCTGATGCAGACCAACGGCCTGGTATTTTGCGATCTTGACTCATATCCTCACCACAAACAGCAACCAGCCAGCGTTAGTTATTTAAAAACTGCGAGCGCTGCTATCAACTGCTCTATAAAATGTATTCATCACTTTTACATACTCCCGTCGGCCCCAGACTGCAAGAGCCGATCGCCAAACCGCCACAATCAAAATTTTGTGATTAGGTAATTGATAATGCGTAATTGGCAATTGGTCAAGGCCATCATCCCTAACTCGCACTCAATAGAGCCAATTACACATTATCGTCTCAAGAACCGGAGTTTGAGCGCAAATCGCCGATGAGTTCCGCAAGTTGGTCGCTATTAGCTTGGTAAACCTCGTTGCAGAAATGGCACGTAGCCTCAGCCCCCCCATCTTTTTCAATCATGTCTTGGAGTTCCGCTTCGCCCAACATTTTCAAAGCTCCCAAAACTCGATCGAACGAACAGCCACAGTCAAAGCGCACCATCTGAGTTTCCGGGAAAATTTCCAGGCCCATATCTCCCAGTAACTCTTCGAGAATCTGGTGCAGCGTTTTGCCCGATCGCAGCAGTGGCGTAAAGCCCGACAATTCAGCAACTCTAGATTCTAAAGTTTGCACCAATTTTTCGTCCGTTGCCGCCTTCGGCAGAACCTGCAACAGCACACCCCCAGACGCTTCTACCCCGCCCGCCCCCACAAACACCCCCAAAACCAGAGCCGAAGGCGTTTGCTCGGAGGTTGCCAAATAGTGAGTCAGATCGTCGCCAATTTCGCCGGAAACCAATTCCACCGTACTTGAATAAGGGAAGCCGTATCCAACGTCCCGCACCACGTACAAATACCCGTCACCTATTGCCCCGCCGACATCTAGTTTGCCTTTAGCATTGGGCGGCAGTTCCACTTCGGGATTATCCACATAACCTCGAACTGTTCCATCAAGTCCTGCATCAACCAGAAGCCCGCCCAGTGGCCCATCTCCTTTGATGCGAATGTTGACCCTCGATTCGGGCCGCTTCATGCTGGAGGCGAGTAACAGCCCTGCTGACATCGTGCGGCCGAGGGCGGCTGTAGCGACGTAGGAGAGCTTGTGCCGCCGTCTTGCTTCTTCGGTGAGGCGGGTGGAAATGACGGCTACAGCGCGAATTCCGCCCTCTGCGGCTGTAGCGCGAATTAATTGATCGGCCATGAAAAACCTTACTTTGTCTTTTGATACCTTCTCGAACTATTTTAGAAGTTCTTGAAGGTTGTGGCAGCACAGAGCAGCAGTTGACTCGGCCGGCCTGGATGTGCGATCGAGCTTCAGAACTCGCCTCTGTTTTCTTTTTTACCTTGATTAACCGACTATTTCTTAACAAATACTCGAAGGGATTATTCACGATCAATATTTATTTAAAAAGCCCCAAATAACGAGTGCCTTTATTTTTACAAAGCCACCTTATTCTAAGTCATTTTATAACAACTAACAAACAATCTTTGGAGCATTTAAACCACTAACGAGGCCAGTAGGGTGCGTCAGATCGATCGCTTCCCTCGGCAAGGGAAACGCTGCGGACTGACGCACCCTACAATACTATTTTAAATGCTCCACAGCTTAACCACTAATAACTAATAACTATAGTCCAGGACGCACTACGAACAAATAAACCTGGCTTTTTAACCTATCTAGAGGCTTTTAAGCCGATGTACTTAATCTCAACAACCCGGTTTCTGGCTACCGGTGCATAAGTCTTAAACTAATGACTAATGACTAACAACTAATGACTAATGACTAATGACTAATGACTAAAGCTTATCTTGCCGCTAACCTGACGATTACCAAACCTTTACCTTGGTCGGTTAGAGTCAGAGGCGTAGGTCTCAGACCAATGTTTTTTAGCTGGAAATAAAGGATATGCCACCAACATCCAAAGCACTTTTAGCGGAAATCCAGCATAACACAGGAGCGAGTCGAAACTTGCATTTTTATGCCAAGGGGGAAACCATTCCTATGATGTCGCAAGGCCTTTGGCGAGTGTGTCAAGGTCTAGCACAACTGAGTACGCTTTATCCAAGCGGGGAAGAAGGACTTTTGGGTTGGGTTGGGCCTTCGATGTGCTTCGGTTTGTGGTTGACAAGCTTGCAGACTTACCGAGCTACGGCGACATCAGATATTTATTTGATCTGGTATTCAATGGTGGAAATCGAAGCTTCTCCTCAATTGGCTCACGAGTTGCTACCTCAAATGGTACGGCGGCTGCGGCAAATGGAAGCAATTTTAGCGATCGCCGGACAGCGGCGAGTAGATGACCGTTTGTATCAGCTACTGCTATTATTGCAACAGGAATTCGGTCAGCCTGTGGTTGAGGGAACTCGTTTGAATATCCGCTTGACACATCAAGATATTGCTAATGCGATTTGCACGACGCGGGTAACAGTAACTCGAATGCTGGGAAAATTGCAGCAGCAAGGGTTAATTAGTCGAGATGGCGATCGGCATTTAATTCTTAACAAAGATGTTTTTGCGTCCACGTCGGATTTGTTTGGCTGCAACCCTCAATCTGTGTAGAACCGACACCAATTTGCCTTTCCACTTTTTTGCATCTACATAAAGTCTTCCAGTATTAGCTATCAAATCTCAGTGCATCAGAATTGTTTATCTGGCTCCTCCTCTCCCTATCTACAGCCATACGTTTGCAGTTGGAAAAGATATAATTAAGCGGTGCATCTATTTAGGACTAAACTCAATGGCTAACTCAACTCAAGAAACACCGCAACCAGACAAAAAAGAATTAACTGAGATCACAGCTAAACCTCAAGAACAACAAGAAGAACCGCCCAATAAAGGTGACGGGCGGAAATAGTCGATCGTTAGTTTTTATTTACAATTACTCGTTACCAGGATCTGCCTGGTAACGCAGATCCAGAGGAAGAGCCTCCAATTTGCCCCAGTAAGAATCGAGGCTCTTCCTCTGGCTATTGGCTCCCAGGTAGATCCTGGAAGTTAATCGAGTGTGTTTACTATTGACAAATTATTCGGTTTGTGCAGTGCCGTTGTTCGATCGCAACTTCGGCTTTCCCGGCTTTCCACGGAGGCCGTCCAAAGAAACCACATCAGCCTCAGAACTCTCCCTAGCCACCCGAATCAGCAACCCCGACAACAACAAACTCGCCAACATCGAAGAACCCCCGTAACTAAAAAACGGCAGTGGCAAACCCGTAGTAGGCAAAACCCCCGTCGCCACCCCAATATTCAGCAGCGACTGTCCCACCATCACCACCATCACCCCAATCGCCACCAACTGAGACTCAATATTTCGAGCCTTCATCGCTACCCTCAAAGCCACAGTAGAGTAAGCCGCCAACATCAGCAACAGCGAGAAACCTCCCACCAAACCAAACTCCTCAGCAAACACAGCAAAAATAAAATCGCTGTACTGAATCGGCAAATAAAATAACTTTTGCTGCGACATCCCCAAACCCACACCCCAAATGCCCCCAGAACCCACAGCCAGGAGACTTTGAATCAACTGATAGCCGTCTTGCATCGGATCAGCCCAAGGATTGAGAAAAGACATAATCCGGCGGCGCTGATATTCCCTCAAACTAATACTTAAAACCGCTAAAAGCATTCCCCCCATAGCCGTTGCGCCCAACTGCAAGTAAGGTAAGCCCGCAGCCAAAGCCACCAACCACAAAGTCATCCCGCACAAAGCCGTGGTACTTAAATTTGGCTGCAACAAAATTCCCAAAAGCATTGCACCGAAAATTAACAGCCAAGTTAAGCGAACTTTATTTGTCAACCGGGGCCAGTTACCGAAAATGCGGGCGCTTTGGAGAACAAAAAACGGCTTGATTAACTCAGAAGGTTGAATAATCGGAACTGGGCCCAGAGATATCCAGCGAGTCGCCCCGTTGATGGTGGTTCCCACTCCCGGAACTAAGGTCAACCAGAGCAATCCCAGCAGCAATAAAACGCCTAACTGAGATGTTTTCATGATGTAGCGCAGTGGGGAGTACACTATCAAGTTAAAGCCGGCCAGCCCGATCGCCACTGCGATTAGCTGTCGTTTAAAATAATAAAGGCCGTCTCCAAGTTCATAATTTGCAATGGGATAGGAAGCCGAAAACAATGCTGTCAGCCCGACAAACAGCCACAGAAAAGTCAGCCACCTCAGCCACCGCGCCTCAGCGGCCCATTCAGAGGCGCTGGGGTCAAAAAAAGGAATCAAGCGTCGAATGTCATTAGCCATAGGATTTTAGAATGCTCTCAATAAACTCTAACAAAGATGGCTAAAGTACCAGATTGGTTAATTTACGCATTAATCTGTTCGCTATTATATGGTTTGTGGGGATTTTTTGGCAATTTAGCGACTAAATATATTGACTATAAAACTGCTTTTGTTTATGAAGCAATTGGCGCTATTTTAACTACTTTATTTATTATTATCAAAACTAATAATTTTAGTTTTGAGGGAGATGTTAGGGGAATTTTGTTTGCCATGTTAGTTGGCGTTGCTGGCACTGTGGCATCATTAGTATTTTTTATAGCCCTTGGCAAAGGTGAAGTTGCCAATGTAGTGAGTGTTACGTCTATCTACCCGCTGATTACTATATTATTATCGTCTTTATTCTTGAAAGAGGCTATTACATTACCACAAATGCTTGCTGTTTTGTTAGCGATAATCGCAGTTATACTGTCTTCTTATTGAAATATTTGTCAATGATGAGATTAACAACGCTGGACATTCTTCCTTCTACTAGAGGAATCCTAAATGATTCAGATAAATTTGTAGGGGTAGTGCTAAGAGTGCCTACCCCCTATCTATCGGGCAACCACGGGGGATTGCCCCTACAATAATTATGCAAATGATGCGAGGATTGCTATATAACAACAAAAAAGAGGTCATCGCGACCTCTTACCCCTCTACTAATCCAGCTTCGGCTCTTAAAGTAAACCTGTATTAGCTCCGGGCTTACCGGTAGCCAGTTGCACTTTAATAATTCTGCCGCCCATTTTCATAATTCTTTGCTGTTCCCGGAACCAGTTGTCGTAAGGAACGAGCTTAGTAAAATAGGTATTTTGCAATTCGCGCTGAGTGCGGATGCGAGTTTGACTTGGGACGCAAGCAGTCACCTTAAACATTCTCATGGGAAACTAACTCCTGAGTAGGTTTACAGATTATTAGATGGATTTTTTAAAGATTGAAGGCAGGGAGTTAGGAGTCAAAACTAGCTCGTTAAAACTCGTCGGGCTTTCTCGACAAGCCTTTGACGGTCTAGCAATCACTCTCAACTTCCCTGACCTCTTTTCAAAGTCAAAGGTAAAAAGTCCAAAGTAAAAAGTAAAAAGTTAAAAGAGGCAAGAAATAAATCTTCTTCCTTCTTCCGACTTCCATCGGACTGAAATCCGTTACATCCGTTACATCCGTTACATCCGTTACAGAATCCGTTGCCGAACTTCCTTCTTCCTTCTTCCTTCTTCCTGAGTCTTAGCTCAAGCCAGAGCAGATGTAGTCGAAATAGACGCCCATTTCTTTACCAGCGTCAGAACCAACCAAACCGGCGGTGACTTCTTTCATTGCTTGGATTGCTTGTACGGTAGAACCGATGGGCACGCCCAAGGAGTTGTAGGTTTCTTTCAAACCGTTGAGCACGCGCTCATCGAGGATGGAAGGGTCGCCAGCTAGCATAGCGTAGGTGGCATAGCGCAGGTAGTAGTCCAAGTCGCGGATGCAAGCTGCATAACGACGAGTGGTGTACATATTGCCGCCGGGACGAGTTACATCAGAGTACAACAGAGACTTAGCAACTGCTTCTTTGACGATTGTGGCTGCATTAGCGCTGATGGCGGTAGCGGCGCGGACGCGCAGTTCGCCAGAAGCAAAGTAGTTCTTGAGCTTGTCTAGAGCGCTGATGTCGAGGTACTTACCTTGAACGTCAGAGGAATTGATAACGGCGGTAATTGCGTCTTGCATGGTTGTCTTGTTTCCTAGAAAGTGGCTGAGTCAGTCCAATTTTGGAGCTAGAATTTGGAATTTGGGATTTGGGATTTAAGATTTTTAAGTGGCTGGTTATTTGCAATAGCTTTTAACTTGTTGCCGGCAACCCCCAATTTTTCAATCTAAAATCGAAAACCTAAAATCAAAATTCCTTACTGCATCGCACCGATAACGTAGTCGAAGTAGGAGGAAGCTTCGGAAGCATCTTCTCCAGACAGCAGCGAGCTTGCTGCATTTTTCATAGCGCGAACGCCTTCGGCGACGGCTTCAATCGGGGTGCCGAGAGATTTGTACATTTCGCGGACGCCGACAATACCGATTTCTTCGATCGGAGTAATGTCGCCAGCTACGATTCCGTAGGTAATCAAACGCAGGTAGTAGTCCATGTCGCGCAAGCAAGTTGCGGTCATTTCTTCGCCGTAAGCGTTGCCGCCGGGAGAAACAATATCAGGGCGCTTTTGGAAAAGTTGGTCGCCTGCTTGCTTGACGATGCGTTCGCGGGATTCGCTCAAAATTTGGGCGATGCGGACGCGGCGTTCACCAGAGGTGACGAAGCTTTTGATCCGATCTAATTCACCTGGGCTCAAGTAGCGAGCTTCGGCGTCTGCGTTGACGATTGATTTGGTGACGATACTCATCTTGTGTGTACCCGCTGGATATTTTGCTATATGAACTGCTCTGCGCTGAGCTAGCGAAGGCGGGCGCTTGTGTCCCGTATCTTTCCTGCTCAGGCAGGAGCTTTGACGGGGAAGGCTGGACTTTCCACACTCAGCAACTGTTGAAGTTGTTGGCGGGTGACTGCCTTCGGTGCTTAACGGCGCTGGTTCTTCACGCCGGTGCGCTTGTGAGTGCTCGCACTAAGCCTGTCGCTTACAATACCATAAATGACTGATGCGATCTTTAATTTATGATCGAGATTGCAGCAGGCCACTTAGTGGCGATCGAGTGACTGTCGGGCAGTTAGTAAGGATATTGCTTCTCTGACACAACTACCTCTCGCAAGTATTTTGAGGCATTATGTTCACATTCTGAGTGTTACTGTAATAGTTTGTAACATTCCTTTTCATATTTGGGCCCTCGCTGGGGTCTGAGGAGTTAAAATTTCATAGTTAAAAAATTGCTAAAATTATCTGGCAGCAAGGGTTACAGGCGATAGAGCATTGAGCGGGAATTGTGACGGGCGAGGGCGCGAGGTTCAAAGGCTTGGCCCTGAGATGGAGGGAAGCGGGAGATGGGGGCAGACAGCGCGGAGACAGGGGCCAGATGTGCGATCGTCTCACATCTTGCACCATTCTCAATCAGTCTTGGACGGGCGGGCTCTCTTGCCCAAGGCGTGTCAACTTAAGGTAAAACCGATAGTCCGTCAGGGGTTGAAACCCCTGCCTCAAAGCGAAAGTCCTCTAAAAGAGGACTAATGAATGATTCAGTCCTCTTTTAGAGGACTTTCGCTATTAGACAGGGAATTCATTCCCTGGCGGGCTGCCGGGTGAGCGGGAGGACTGGCGGACTAAAAGCTTAAGTTGACACCAATGTTTCCTACCCAACCCCTACTACCCACAAGAACACTCACTCTTTGTGTTTGTGGAACAGGCCGGAAAGCCTGTTCTCGATAATAGTGCCAGATATAAGATAATCGGAAATCCTAACTTTCGAGCTTGTAGCTAGATTTGACTCTCACTTTAAATCTGGTGCGCCGTGAAAAGAAATCTATCAGCCCTTAAAAAAGCTTTACAGTTTGGCATTAGCGGTGCTGTCGGCGGTTTCGTCGGCAATCTCATCACCGAACCTTTCATGCAGGGGATCACTGGTTCGGAATCTGTTTTTGACAGTGTATTGTCCACAGCTCGGTGGTTTGGATTGGTAGGCGGTGGTATTGCTACGGCTATCATGTTCGGCTATTATTACTATATCAAAGGCAAGCCTCAAATTAAACAGGCTTTAAAAAATGGCGGATTGTTTGGTTTAATTGCAGGAGCCATTTCTGGGGCGATCGCCGAAGGTATTTACAGCGGAATTGGCGACGGAAACAACGAATTATTGCGAGTAATTTGCTGGGGAATAGCTGGCAGTTTGTTAGGACTGGGACTGGCACAGCGGATTCCTAATTTGGGGGCGCTTCGCGGCCTGGGAGGCGGCGGTGTTGGGGGTGTGTTGGGCGGCTGTTTGTTTATTCTATTTGCTTACAATCTCTCCGGTACGGCGGGCCGTTTAGCTGGCTGTGCTGCGATCGGTTTTTGGATTGGAATTATGCTAGTTGTAGCTGAAACTTTGTTCAACAAAGCTTGGCTAGTAATTAGTTACGATACGGGAGCAAATCGCACTCTCACTCTGGGTGCGGAACCAGTGACTTTTGGCAGTGATGAAAATTTGTCCATTATCTGCATTCCTAATGTTTCGCCCCTAGCAATGCGGTTTCAATTGGAAGCAGGTCAAATTGTTTGCGAGAATCTTGATAGCGGGGCGGTGAGTTATTTGCGATCGGGCGACCAAAAGAGAATCGGCAACTGTACAATTACAGTAGGAAACTCTGACTTGCCAGCCCCAACACCGACAAATATTCCGCCTACCTTTATATCAGATCAGCCCGCAGTAAATTCTTTTACCAGCGGTCAATTTTCTCTGAAATTAGGAAGTCGAGTTATTCCTCTGAGTGCGGGAACTCAACTATTCACCTCTGACATACCGAGTTTAACAGCCGCAGCATCTAACGGGCTTGTAGCTATAGTCACTTCTCGATCGAGAAACGAGCTTTCGTTAGGATTGACCAATTTGTGCGATCGCGCTTGGTGGGCTACAGACATTCAAGGCGATATAAAAATGGTAGAACCTGAAACTACTCTGACTTTGGCGTTGGGAACTCAAATCGAATTCGGTGAATTAGAGGGCGAAATTGTGTAATTAAGCGAGTAGAAACTGAGATATTGCACCATTGTCAATAAACTTTTCATGGCCGGGCAGGATGCCCAGCCCACAATAAAATTTCCTCTTTGTGGAACGGGCATCTTGCCCGTTCTTAACAGGATATCCGGCCCAGCCCACAATAAAATTTCCTCTTTGTGGAACGGGCATCTTGCCCGTTCTTAACAGGATATCCGATCCACCCACAATAAAATTTCCTCTTTGTGGAACAGGCATCTTGCCTGTTCTTAATCATAATTCAAGCAGAACTGCTGCTAACTCCATTAATTACAGCCGCACCAATCAAATGAGCCAAACGCAAAGCTTCAGGAACTTTACCAGTGTCTGTCAAACGCTGAAGCACCCTCGCTATTACTTCCGGTTGTTCGCCACAAACTTGAAAAAAGAAAGGTTCAAAAGCGTGAATTTTCCCGGCGCGGCGCAACAATTCTAAACGGTATTCCGAGTCTGGTAAATGGCGGAGGGCTTTTTCAACAGCAGCTAAATCTGGTTGGCGGCGCATGACAGCAACACAAGGAATTTGCAGCCGCGATGCTAACTCAGGAAGGTCAATAATATTGAAGCCTCCGAAAGCAATTCCGTCAAGCAAAACGAGATGCAATTGCGGCAGAAATTTGCCTCCGAGGAGTAGCCCAGAAATAGCATCCGTGGCATCTAATCCGTCTGGGAGGACTTGTCCCCACACCATTCCTTCAAATCGAGTTACCCCGCAGACTATGCCCGCGATCGACACCAGGCTGCCGCTTCTACGAGAAAACGGAGCGTCGTCAAAGCCAATAACCTTAATTGTGCGATCGAGCCTCAGCAAATCTGCCAGTTTCAACTTGTGGAGTTCCCTAAACTAAAGTTTTTGAGATTAGCTTGTGTTTTACATAGTATCATATACGTTAAATAGCTCATTACTAAAAAGGTTTTAGACAATTGGTAAAAAAATACGTAGCAGCGATCGACCAAGGAACTACCAGCACCCGATTTATCATATTCGATCGCCTGGGACAGATAATTTGCAGCAACCAACAAGAACATCAGCAAATCTATCCGCAACCAGGATGGGTTGAACACAATCCCGATGAAATTTGGCAGCGCACCCAAAGCGTGATTAAAAATGCCTTCGAAATCGGCAATATCGAACCCACAGATATTGCTGCACTCGGTATTACCAACCAGCGCGAGACTACAATTATTTGGGACAGAAAAACTGGCAAATCTTACGGCAATGCCATTGTTTGGCAAGATACCCGCACTCACCAAATTTGCGAAAAGTTAGCTGAAGTTGAGGGCAAAGATCGATTTCAAAAACGATGCGGTTTGCCGCTGGCTACTTATTTCAGCGGGCCGAAAATTAAGTGGATGCTGGACAATATTGCAGGATTGCGGGAAGCAGCAGATCGAGGGGATGCGATTTTTGGGAATGTCGATACTTTTCTGATTTGGCACCTGACTGGCGGCGCGCACATTACCGATGTTACCAACGCCAGCCGCACGATGCTGATGGATTTGCAAACCCTCGATTGGGATGCCGAAACTTTGGAAATAATGGCAATTCCCCGCCAGATGCTGCCAGAAATTCGCCCTTCGAGTCAAGTTTTTGGAATTGCAAAAGGATTGCTTGCAGGTGTTCCGATTGCTGCTGCTTTGGGAGATCAGCAAGCCGCCCTCGTCGGGCAAACTTGTTTCAGTCTGGGGGAGGCGAAAAATACTTACGGTACGGGCTGTTTTATGTTGCTGAATACTGGTGAGACGATCGTCCCTTCAAAGCAAGGATTACTAACAACAGTCGCCTACAAGATGGGGGAATCGCCCGCTGTGTATGCTTTGGAAGGCAGTATTGCGATCGCCGGAGCTCTAGTGCAGTGGCTGCGGGACAATTTGGGCATCATCAACACATCTGCGGAAGTAGAAACATTAGCAAATACAGTCGAAGATAGTGGGGGAGTTTACGTTGTCCCGGCATTTTCTGGACTCTACGCCCCCTATTGGAAAGACAGCGCGCGGGGAGTAATTGCAGGTTTAACTCGCTACGTGACTAAGGCACACATTGCCCGCGCAGTATTGGAAGCTACAGCGTGGCAAACGCGGGAAGTATTGGATGCGATGAATCAGGATTCTGCTGTGCAGCTTTTGTCTTTAAAAGTAGACGGAGGTATGGTGGGAAATCACACGCTGATGCAGTTTCAGAGTGATGTTTTGGGAGTGCCTGTGGTGCGGCCTGTGGTAGCAGAAACTACTGCACTCGGTGCCGCTTATGCGGCCGGTTTGGCCGTAGGTTTTTGGAGTCAGCTAGCCGAATTGCGGGACAATTGGGCGGTGGATTGTACTTGGGAGCCGAAAATGCCGATCGCACTTCGCGAGCAAAAATATCGCTTTTGGAAAAAAGCAGTTTCCCGCACATTCGATTGGGAAGAATAAATCGCTGAGTTAACCCCAAAATCCGTATTTAGTGATATCCTTAAATCCAGCACTATTTTTTTTTCAAGTTGCAAATAAATGATTTCGCTAAATAAGTTAAAAAAAATCTTCACCGCCTGTCTATTGATACTGACACTGGGATTTGTAGACATCGCCACTAATTCCCAAATCGCCCTCGCAGATACAGCTACAAATCCCACAACCGCAGCCGAAGTCTTCAGCGCCAACTGTGCAGGTTGTCACATCAACGGCGGCAACATTATCAGGCGCGGCAAAAACTTGAAACAAAAAGCATTAAAAAAATACGGCATGGATTCCATCGCCAACATTTCCAACTTAGTAACCAACGGCAAAGGTATTATGCCAGCTTACAAAGATCGTTTGTCGCAACAACAAATTATCGATGTTTCAGCTTACGTGCTATCGCAAGCTGAAACCGATTGGAAATAGAACATCGGTTGATTATTTATAGCTTAGGCAATCTTGCCACAGACATCACATATTTCTTTACCGCAGGTTGAAGCGCGAACAGAGTTTCACTTTCGGCTTGGACTGTTTCAATTAGCGATCGTCTTAAAAGCGATTCCAGCGCCTTCAGCAATTCTGAATCCCGATCTTGCTGAATATCGGAGTACAAATTTTCACAACCAACAGGCTTGACTTCTTTCGCCATGCAGTGTAATATCTGGATTTCTAATCCTGATAAGCGATTAAACTGCCGAGATAACGTATCGCTATAATCTCCCAGAAACAGCCCATTTCTTAAAAATTTAGCAATGCTGTCGCCAAACATATCATGAATAGTTGTCGTTACTATTTTTAACGCTAAAGGATTGCCACTGTATGCCTCTATCAATTGTGAGTATTCACCTTCTTCAGACAAACCCTTGTTTTTAAGGATTTCCACAGACGCTTCTCCCAAACTACCCAATTTCAATGACCGTACAGATTGATTTTGACCTTCTAACGCCGCAATTTCTTTAGGTTTTTCGCAGCTAGTCAGCAGCAAGCAACTTTGATGCTGCGATTTTCCTACTTGTTTCAGAAATTCCCCATACACTTGATATCCTTCTCGATAATTTCCTGTTAACTGCTCAGTGCAGAAAACAGCTTCCCACTCATCTAAGATTATCAAACATCGACGCTTTTGTAAACACTGAATCAGGCGCTGGATACCATCAGCGATGATTGTCGGTTCTATTGCATTTGTGGAAGCAATTAGACTGTCCAGGGAAAACTCAAGCTGCGAGATCCCCGCTTGAAACAATTTTTTATCCTGAGTAATTAACTGCAATTTATCTAAATCTCTTTGCGGTTGATCAGATAAAAATTCGATTAAATTTACCAGAGTATCGGCCAACACAGGTGCATGACTGAGGTTGACCCAAATTAAGCACTCAAACTGGTGTTTAATCAGATTTGTTAGCTTAGATGCTAAAGCAGTTTTGCCAATGCCACCCATACCCAATACAGCAACTAAGCGGCAGTCTTCTTGTAAAATCCATTGTTCTAAGTTAGCAAGTTCTGTTGTGCGCCCGTAGAAAATAGACGTATCCACCGCCAGCCCCCATTCAGTTCGATTTTCGATGGGAGTTTGGGGAGTTTGAGTATAATTTCTCAAGGTAGGTAGGAATGTTTCTCCACTACCCTTTTGTTGATAACCACGCATTTCTAGCATACTTGGGATTTCTTTCCAGTCTTTCGGTTGTTGCAGCGTCAAAACTTGAATGTAGCGATACAGCCCTCTCGATAAGTCTACTCTAATACCGGCACATTCGCGGTGGAGTGCGGCGGCGATTTCCACCGGACTGTAATTGCAAAGCAATCCTCGCAGGTAAGTTTTTTCTAAAGGAGTGAGTCGCTGCTTTCTACTGCAAGTGTAATCTTGCTTGGCCGCTGTCAAGTCTGCATATAACTGTTCGAGATTCCAGCAAGCCGCAGCCTCTATAAACTTTTGTGCTGGTATTTGTAAAGCTTTATTTTGGTATGTCATGTATACTAACAAGCAGAAGCACACTCATAATTATTGATGATTTTACCAGCTTAAGTATCTAACTTATTAAGTATTTTTACTGGCTTCTGAGGATATTTTAGATACGTTATAAAATTTATTGTAAATAAAGCCTATCCCTATGTGGGTGTACTTCTCACAAAAACACCTAATAAAAATACTAATAGCTGTTAGGTAACTTATCGGTCTTGAGTGTTTTATAAATGTAGTAGGCAGTATTTTATAACACCTGCTCTCAGAAAAGTTAGGAGGACAGTTTAAATGGCATCAGTTCAAGTGACAAATCAGTTAACTACAACTGACAAGGATATCCCCACTCCTAATCCTAACGATGGTTCTGCAAGAACTCGCGCTAAAGATTACCTCTTAGAGGTAGAGTTAGTTAATCAGCCTATATCAATTGATCTCTTTAAAGATCTGAGCGCTACCTACGACCCTTACGTGCAAGTCTTTCAGGTACCCAAAGACAGGATTGGTGCGAATCTAGCTGATGGGGCTGGGGCTCTTCTGGTTGCTCAGGATGATGATGGCGGCGGCAACTTCCCCAACGCAAACTCAAAAATACCGAATTTTAATACTAACGAATACTTCAATGGTGCTTCTTTCCCGCTTACAAGTCTGCCTGGTGTGAACTATGTAGTCCGCGTGACTAGCTATAATAGGTCAACAGAATTTCCTCAGCCTTTCACATTAGGGGTTTCAACTCCCAGTGGCACTGTCACCTTGAAAGACCCTATAACAGGTGCGCCTGTAAATCAAGGAGGCAGTACTGGCATTCCCGTCGCGCGTTTCTTTGACAAGACGGCAGGAGGGCATTTTTATACTACAGACCCAATAGAGAAAAGTGACCGACTAACCAACCCTTCTCGTTTCCAGAGTGAAGGCGATGAATTTGTTGCTCCAGGCGACGGTAACGCAAAGGTTCAACGCTTCTTAAATACGGCATCAGGAACCTATTTCTTTACTAATAAACCTGGTGAGATACAGTTTGTTCGCACCTTACCCCAGTTCCGCGATCAGGGGGAGGTTTTCAATTCATATAGCACGGCTGTTCCGGGTGCAATACCCGTCTATCGTTTTACCAACCTGTCGAGGGAACGGGAAAATCCGCTAAATATTACACACTTTTTCACAAGAAGCGAAGAGCAGCGGCGGGCGGTACAGGGGAGGTCAGATTTCCGGGATGAGGGGGTTGCTTTTTATGCTCTTCCCGCCTAAGCAGGCAGTTGGATTCATCTAGGTTTAAAATGAGGAGTAGGGTGCGTGCAACGCACCCTACTTTTTTATCTATTAAACTTTTGGGTAACAAGCGATATTTTGGTCATCCTATGAACAATCTCAGTACAAAACCTTCCTTCTTCAAAGCTTTAACTGTAATTATCTTGTGTTTGTATCTAATCTTAGCTGTCAGCCCGCCCGCTTTGGCTTCGATTCACAAATATCCCGAAACTGCCGAGACAGTAATGTTCCGATCCGTACAAAGCCTGCGTGATACTGATGACAAAGCATGGCAAGTTGTTTTGTACAAGCGAGTCAAGTCGGGAGTAGTAAAGTCTTTAAATCTGAGATTAGTAGGATTTCCCGGAACAGAATTGCAGCATCCTGTTCCACTGAAAGTTGCGGCGGGAAAGCTGGAAATTGGCAAGGCTAATGATATTTGGAACGAGTCTGGTTTGCCAATTAATGTCGGAGAATACGATTTAAAATCAATAATTACACAATTGGAAAGTAATCGACCTTTGCTGTTGAATTTGCCTGTGAAAAATCACAATGAGACACAATTGCTGGTTCCTCCTTTTGCTGTCAGAGAATGGAGGCTGTTGTTAGACAGAAACTAAATATACCTATTTAAGCGCACTCTACATTATTTAAAATCGATACAATTTCCCATGTCACAAATCGTTATGTTTAAATTATGCCTTAAGGTAGATTTAACGCAAGCGAAGAATAATATTTTATGGCAAAAACTAAATAGATTAACTTAATCGCACTGTACATTTAAAATCGCTCAAGTTTCCTGGATGTATTAAAAATAACTTTATTTACATAGACCTTAAGGTAGATTTAACCTATTTTAAGGGTAATTATGAAACAAACTAAAAGCTGAGTTAGTCGGTTGACAAAACTTCAGTGTTTTAACGTAGGTGTATTCAGGGTGAAGCTACTATGACTTTAATCAGTAAAATTGTCCGCAAAGCTTTGGCAACAGGTTACTTAACGGTTGAGGCCGAAGAACAGTTGCGACAGCAGTTGCAGATGACCAAGTATGGTTTAGAAGATTTTGACGCTTTTATTAATTTGCAGAAAGAGGTGATGGAAGGTAGGGTGAAACAACAAGCTTTGGAATTGTTACGATCGCGCAAATGTTCTGCGACTGCTTGAATCGAGTTCGATCGACCTTTTGGATCAATGGGATAAAAAAGTTACAGCATCTACTATTTTTATCCCTAATTAGAAATTTCCGGTGCCATAAAACTTGACAAAACTCCAATAATCCGCAATAATAGTAGATTGTCTGTCTAAATCCGGCTCGGATCAGGTTAAGACATTCCAAAAGCTGGAGAGCAGTCAGCAGTCAAAAGTCCACAACGACCAATGACCAATGACTCATCAGCTACCTGTACGGCAATCTCAACAACCATCCCATGACTTACGCAATCATTGAAACCGGCGGCAAACAATTTCGGGTAGAACCAGGCCGCTTCTACGACATCGAACTGCTTCACGTTGAAGCTGAATCCAAAGTCACCATAGACAAAGTATTTCTGATCCAGCACGAAGGCGAGGTTCATATCGGCCAGCCTCTACTAGAAAATGCCACTGTAGAGGGAACGGTTCTCCGGCATTTCCGGGGCCGCAAAGTCCTCGTCTACAAGATGAAGCCGAAAAAGAAAACTCGGAAGAAAAAAGGGCACCGTCAAGAAACAACTCGCTTTATGATTGACTCGATTAGCGTCAACGGTACAGTCTTAGCAGCCAGAGACTTAACTCAAGCAGTTGTTGAAACTCCCCAAACTGCCGAAACTGATTCAGAATAAAACATAGTAAATACAGTTGAGGATATTATGGCCCACAAGAAAGGTACAGGCAGTACACGTAACGGACGCGACTCTAATTCTCAGCGTCTGGGTGTCAAAAAGTACGGCGGTCAAGTTGTCAAAGCTGGCAACATTTTGATCCGTCAACGCGGCACAAAAGTTCACCCTGGTAATAATGTTGGTATCGGCAGAGATGATACTCTGTTTGCCATGATTGACGGTGTGGTGACTTTTGAAAGAAAAGGCAAAACTCGCAAGAAAGTCAGCATTTATCCTGTTGTAGCAGCACCTGTGGCTGAACCCGTGGCTGAAGCTGTCGCAGTTTAGTTCCTCGTTCCTAGGTTCGGCTGCTTCCTGACAACTTAACGTAGAACCCATAGTCCGACAGGGGTTGAAACCCCTGCCTCAAAGCTAAAGTCCTCGCTATGAGGACTGAAGAACTCATTAGTCCTCTTGAGAGGACTTTCGCTATTAGCCAGGGAATTCATTCCCTGGCGGACTAGAGGCTTAATTTGTCACCAATTTGTGGCTAGCCTCCTCCGACAATTGTGACAACTTCTAAGATGTCGCCTTCTTGCATCTGTGTAGTTTCCCAAAATTGTTTGTGCAGAATTTCCCCGTTGTACTCCACAGCGACTAAGCGCGGGTTTAATCCCAATTGTTCTAGTAATTTTGGTAACGGTGTGTCGATCGCACAATTGCGGGTTTCTCCGTTAACTTGCAGCGCAATTTGATTTATCATAAGTAAAAAAATATCAGTTTTCAGGGCGGGTTTGGTAACAAAATTATATTTTATGCACAGATTTCCTGTGCTAAACCCGCCCTACAAATCCCCAATCAACCTAGCTTTTCCCGTGCAAAGCTTTCTGAGCTTTCAGATTCTGCATCCGAATCAACTGCGAGATGAAAAACTGCGTCACTAAAGTAGGCTGTTCTGCTTCCATAATCGCGCGTACTATGGCAACCCTTTGAGCTCCGGCATTCAATACTTCATCGAGGTTGTTGATATCAATTCCGCCGATCGCAAACCACGGAATCGGTGACTTAGTAGCAGCATACCGCACATAGTCCAAACCTGCGGCCTGTTTATCAGGTTTAGTAGGAGTGGAGTAGACCGGCCCAACTCCAATATAATCTGCTCCCGCATCAACCGCTCGCTGCATTTCCTCGCCATTCGTAGTCGAACAACCGATGATCCGTCCCGGGCCGAGCAACTTGCGCGCTTCCGCCACAGGCAAATCTTGCTGTCCTAAGTGTACGCCGTCGGCATCCGCTGCGATCGCAAAATCCACGCGATCGTTCACAATCAGCAAAGCATCGTAGCGGTGACAAAGTTCGCAAAGCTTACGCGCGTTGGCCAGCTTTGCGCCGTCGTCTGAGGTTTTGTCGCGGTACTGCACCAAAGTCAGTCCCCCTTGCAAAGCAGCTTCCACGACTCCCATCAAGTTGTCTCTCGGCGAAGTTACAAGGTATAACTGCGATCGAAGTAACTGCTGGTAGCGCCGGTAAGCCAGCAAATCGCTTTCGAGAGTATAAACCCGATAGCGCATCTGCTTAAAAGCCGCGCCCATATTCCGATCGTAAATTTTGCCATACTCTTCGAGTACCCGCAAAGCTTCTTCCACCCGACAGAAATTCGCCTCCAGTAGCTGCTGAATGCTCGAACGCTGCTCTTCCTGCGGGTGAGTCAACTCCGTACCCGGATCGGCCGGCGTATCCCTAGCACTTCGCAATTCTGCGACGTGCCAAGCAGCCAATTCTTGACGCAGTTGCTTGCACTCGCCAGCTAAATCCGAGCTGTTGAGACCAAACCTGCACCATTCTTCAATAATTCTCAACCCTTCGCGCGATCGATCTAAATTTGCATCTAAAATCCGGCAGAGGGCTGGCTGTGCCGGTAAAGTTCTGTTTTGTTTGTCGGTCATTCACAACCACCCTAATTATAATTAATCCTACCAGTCAAACCGCTATATTCTCCCACGCCGTCATTCGATTTTAGATTTTAGATTTTGGATTTTGGATTGACTTGCGCGAGATAAATTCGGGGGACGCAAGGATTTTAGATTTGAGATGCTTTCGATTGATTCCACGGATCGAGAGGGGGGGCTTGTACCACCTTTGAAATTCTTGGTCAAGATCGTAGCAAAGCGATCGGCCTAATTTTTACCTCAACCGATTTAATTTAGACAAATTTTTAAGTTTTATTGAATTTGAGAAAAACGAAGCATAATAGATCAAACTTGATGAGAGTGAAATCGTTAAGCTGCATACCACACTTGGGAGGAGAGCCGTGAGGTTAGCAGAACAACACAAAAGATTAAGGGAGAACAACCCAAGCAGGCGGGCGTCTTTAAATTTCGATCGCGAAAACCCGACACGAAACACCGGAGGCGAAACTCGGATCACAGATAAGTTGCGTTTGTTTATGCTGATTTACTTACAACAGACCTGGTGCAAAGAAAAGCGATCGCAAAAATCTTGTTTGAGTTCTTGCCTTCTACTCGTCTTTGCGATGACCGCCCTTGGCAACCATCAACCGTCAGTTATCGCTGCCGGGATACCCGGAGTGCAGCTACTTTCTCAGACGCTGCAGAGCGAGATTAACATACTGTACGTCAGCTCGATCGGGGGCAGCGACACAGGAGGCAACGGCAGCGATCGAGCTCCGTTTAAAACCCTTACCTACGCCTTAAGCGTGGCCCCGCCCAAAACAGCTATTTTGCTAGCGCCCGGTACTTACAGCGAGCAAACCGGCGAAAAATTTCCATTAATGCTCAGGCCCAGCGTAACAGTTCAGGGAAATCCCAACACTCGCGGTCAGAATATTCTCATCAAAGGCGGAGGATACTTTATCAGTCCGACTTCGGCGGGTCAAAATATTGCGATTTTAGGCGCAGACGGGGCGGGACTCAGCGGGGTGACGGTGACGAATACCAACTCTCGCGGTTACGCTTTGTGGATCGAATCGAGTTCTCCGACAGTTGTTAACAATACTTTTTCTGGCAGCACTCACGACGGAATTTCGGTAGTGGGTACTTCCAGGCCGACGATTGGCGGGAATGTTTTCTCGAAAAATGGAGCTAACGGCATCACGATTTTTGGCAGTTCCCAGCCGGAAGTTCGAGATAATGTGTTTGAAAACACGGGATTTGGGGTAAATGTAGCGCAGAACGCTTCGCCTCTGCTGATTGGGAACAAAATTACTCGCAATAAGGACGGCGTAGTGGTGCAAGCTAATGCTAGACCGGTGCTGCGTAACAATTATATCGAGAGTAATCGGCGGGACGGAATTGTGGCGATATCGAGTTCTCTGCCGGATTTGGGAACAGCAGCCGAACCAGGGGGCAATGTCATTCGCAACAACGGCCAGTACGATGTGAACAATGCGGCCAAAGGTCAAGTAATCCCAGCTTACGGCAATCAATTGTCGAGCAGCCGGACGACGGGATCGGTTGATGTGGCGGGAACTTTTACCCCAGGGCCAATGGGGGGAAGTGCTTTGCAGCGTATAGCCGATCGACCTCCCAGCATCGGTGGCCCCGACACTTCTCTCCCTGTTTACACTCCTGGGCGACTAAGTCCCAGAGTTGAAAGAGCGCCACTTCCCCCGCCTGCGCCCGTTTCCAGGCGACCGGTGCAAAATCGACCCGCACCGCGAAGCGCCCAGCGCCAAGAGCTTTCTGGGAGGAATGTCGGTGCTTCATCGGTAGTCCCAGGGACAATCGCAATTCCTGTGCCCGATCCGAATTATCGATCTGTTTCAGAAATTTCGGTACAGCAATCAATGATTCCTCCCAATTTTGATAGTTCGAGTTCGGTTTCTTCCGAGGGGAGATTGCCGGTTCCGGGCCGCAACATTCCGATCGGAAGGGGCGGCTATGTACCTGCTGCTTTAGGGGGGAATTCTTGGCCTGATGCCGCGGATAATTCGCCGTCATTCGATCGAGCCAGAGCTTTGGGTTTCCGGTATCGAGTTGTGGTGGATGCCAACAGTTGGGGCGATCGACAAAAAATGCAATCCCTCGTTCCCGGTGCTTTTCGCTCTTTTTCCAGCGGACGACCGGTGATCCAAGCCGGTGCTTTTCGGGAACGCGAAAAAGCTGAGGAATTGCTAGAAATGCTCAGCGCTAACGGTTTGAATGCTCAAATTGAAGAAATTAAATAGTTATTGGGCATTGGGAATTGGGCATTGGGAATTGGGCATTGGGCATTGGGAATTGGGCATTGGGAATATCCTTTCCGGCTAAGCTGTTCGGCATTTAAAGGAGGTTAACCAATAACCAATAACCAATAACCAACAACAAAATTTTAGGGCCTAGCATATCGGATGCCAGACCCTAAAAACTTTGTAAATTAAGTTGATTCAAGTGGGATTTTAGCTCTACTGAGTTTCAGCAAACTACAACTAAGGTGGACTTTTTTGCAACTACTCTGGAGACGAGCTAGCTATCAGCGGAGTCTATTCAGACTTCTGTGTTTGACTGTGCGATCGCAACTTTTGATTCATGCAATAGCCTCAAGCTATCTAACCAATACGAATCGCAATATCAACCTTTCTTTGCTAATAAGCTACACGGTTCAGGCGTTGCCTGCGGACTAGAGCCGATCGGGACAAATACTCTAATTCCAAATTTTTTATCCAAGTTTTTTGTGCTTCTTGGTTTTGCCCCTCATGTTTTTAAGTTAACACCAACTCCGCCCATAAAAACACTTTGTTTACCAAACTTGACACTTTTTGATGTGATGAAATACTTCCCAAATCGATTATTAACAATTTGTAAAATTAGTAGGTCGCACAATGTGCAGTTTGCTAATAAAATCTCGACTTTGGGGATATCAGAAACCGGGTTTTTTTACAAAAATACGGCGTTACATCCAGAGTTATAGGTAAAAAACCCGGTTTCTTGAGTCTTGCTGCGTCCAAGACTCTACACCTTGCTGTCAACGCAGCAGAGCTTCCCAAGTTGCGCGACCGACAATGCCGTCTGCTGGCAATTGGTATTGTCGCTGAGCCGCCTTGACAGCAGCTTGAGTTTCCGGGCCAAACACGCCGTCAGCACTCACCCGCAAAAATCCCTTGGCCCGCAGCCGCTCTTGCAAATCTCTGACTGCCGGCCCCCGCATTCGTCTTCTCAAAACTGGAAAATTGGTTGGCTGCGCTTCGGGGCTAATCTCTGAGTTGTCGCCAGTTACAGGATCGTTGGCGATCGGGTTTTCGATCGCGCTCGGAGTCGCAGGAAACAGCCGATTCCAAGTATCTTGACCGACTATGGCGTCGGGAGGCAAGCCTGCTGCTTCCTGAAACTGAGACACAGCTCTAGCGGTGCTTTGTGAGAAAATCCCGTCTACAGAGCCAGTATAAAAGCCCAACAATTGAAGAGCAGCTTGGAGTTCGATCACTTCCGAGCCGCGGCTGCCCAATTTGATTGCGGGGCGGACGATCGCACCTGTTTGAGCGATCCGGCTGTTGCTGTTAACTTGTTCGGAGGTAGGTAGCTGTGCGACAGCAGGAGTAGGGGCGATCGAGCCTATTGCCAATAAACCGCACAAACTCCAGCCAAAGAGCAAACTCGGAACCTCGCGGGCGTCATTCCAGCTTGCTGTCAAGTTTTGGGACATTGGGAATTCGACCTCTGCAAAACTGGTAGCGATCGTACATCAAATCTGGAAAAAATTGGGAATTTCGGCAACGAGCAATCTACGGGATGTAACCGATGGATGTTAAGCCAATAAGTCAAGCGTGAAGTTCGGCAACGCATTGGCAAGGGAGAATTTAACGGATGGATGTTAAGCCAACAAGTCAAGCGTGAAGATTTTTCCCAATCTCCCCCTCTCCCCCTCTCCCAATCTCCCCCTCTCCCCATCTCCCCCTCTCCCCATCTTCCCCTCTCCCAATCTCCCCCTCTCCCAATCTCCCCCTCTCCCCCTCTCCCCCTCTCCCCCTCTCCCCTTCCCTTTCCTAAAAAAAATTTATAAATAATATCCTGAAAACCCCGCGACTTTAGTCCGGGGATGAAAGGGGCAAGGAGGCTTTAGCCTCCCAGTCTATTTTCTTAGATTTCAGGATGGCGCTGTAGAGTAAAGCTATGTAAATCTTTGTGAACCCTCAGAGTAAGGTTAAGCCAATGCTGCTAGCATAAGACTATCGTGATCAGGTCGAAGTCATGTTAGTTTTCGAGTTCAAAGCATACGGTAAAAAGCAGCAATTTGACGCTGTAAACGAAGCAATTAGAACGGTGCAGTTCATCCGAAACAAAGCATTGCGGTTTTGGATGGAAAACGAAAATGTCGATAAATACGCATTGAACAAGTATAGCGCTGTTTTAGCTAAGGAATGGACGTTTTGCGATGACTTGAATAGCATGGCTCGACAATCTAGCTCAGAAAGAGCGTGGTCGGCGATCTCCCGATTCTACGACAACTGTAAAAAGAAAGTCCCAGGAAAAAAAGGATTCCCGCAATTCCAGAAAGACAACCGATCCGTCGAGTACAAGACTACGGGATGGCGCTTGGCAGACGACCGAAAATCCATCACTTTTACCGACAAGCAAGGAATCGGGAAGCTCAAATTAAAAGGAACACGCGACTTACATTTCTATCAGCGTAGTCAAATTAAGCGAGTACGTTTGGTGAGACGGGCAGACGGATATTATGTCCAGTTTTGCATTCAAGTTAACCGTTCTGAAAAGACTGAAGTCACAGGTAACGCCATCGGGTTAGA
Source organism: Microcoleus sp. D3_18_C2 (assembly GCF_036702395.1). Taxonomy (NCBI): domain Bacteria; kingdom Bacillati; phylum Cyanobacteriota; class Cyanophyceae; order Oscillatoriales; family Microcoleaceae; genus Microcoleus; species Microcoleus sp. D3_18_C2. Next base: position 209,669 of record NZ_JAUBTG010000005.1, read on the forward strand.
CGTAGGAATTAAAGAGTTCTACACAGACTCAAATGGGGTTGCAATTGAGAACCCGCGTTTCCTCCGCAAGGGAGAACGCAGGTTGAAAAAATCCCAAAGACGAGTCTCAAAGCGAGTCAAGGGTTCACAAAACAGAAAAAAAGCTAGAGCGATTCTAGGGAAGCGCCACCTCAAAATAAGTAGACAGCGTAAAGATTTTGCCGTGAAGTTAGCAAGATGCGTCATCCAGTCTAACGACTGTGTAGCCTACGAAGACTTGAGGATCAAAAATATGGTGAAGAATCACTCTTTAGCAAAATCGATTAACGACGCATCTTGGTATATGTTCCGAATTTGGTTGGAGTATTTCGGCAAAGTATTCGGAAGAATTACGATTGCCGTACCAGCTAACGGAACAAGTCAAGAATGCTCTAGCTGCGGAACAATTGTTAAGAAAAGTCTATCAACACGAACCCACGCTTGTCGGTGTGGATGCGTATTAGATCGTGACTGGAACGCAGCTAAAAACATCCTAAGTCGGGGATTAAGTACGACGGGGCACGTCGGAACTAGGATCTTAGATCCGAACGCTTGTGGAGAATTGACCGCTACCGATGTTGAAGTAATTCTGCATCGGCAAGTTGATTCTGCGAATCAAGAATCCCCTCGGCTTTAGCCAGGGGAGTGTCAACCCCTGAAATAGCTGCAATTGGCAAAAAAACTGCTAGATTGCCCTACAGAAAACATTGAACCGCGTTCATTGGGCCCCAGCAACACCATGTCCGAATTCAGAACCGCCAGCCAAATAGACATCGGCAACGTCAACATCGGGAACTTCCAAGTCGGCAGCATCAGCGGCACTAAATACAACGATTTTAACGCCAACGGCCTCCCAGATCCCGGAGAAGTCCCCATTCCCAACTGGCAAATCTACCTCGACCTCAACAACAACGGCCAGCTTGAGTTTAACGAACCTTCCACCCTCACAAACCCGCAAGGCAACTACATCTTCGCCAACCTGCCACCGGGCACTTACCAAGTTAGGGAAGTCCAGCAGCCGAACTTTCGCCAAACTACCCCAAATCCCGCACCCATCACAATTACCAGTGGCACAAACGCTGGCAATATCAATTTTGGCAACAACTTCAACGCAGGGACGATCGCAGGCACAAAATTCAACGACATCAACAACAACAGCAGCCGAGATCCTGGGGAACAAGGGCTAGCTAACTGGCAAATTTACCTCGACCTCAACCGCAACAACAGGCTAGACGGCGACGAACCTTTTACCTTTACAAACGTTGAAGGCAATTACGCTTTTGTCAATATTCCCGCAGATACATATTTGGTGAGAGAAGTCCAGCAACCGGGTTTTCTTCAAACCACGCCTGACCCCGGCCCGGTTAACGTTACTTCCAACGCCACTGTCAACAACATCAATTTTGGCAATGTCTTTTTTGTCGGCAGCATCAGCGGTGTCAAGTTCAACGACCTCAATGCCAACAGCGTCCGAGATGCGACAGACCCGCCTCTGACCAACTGGCAAATTTACCTCGACCTCAACGGCAACGGCAGCTTTGATCCGGGCGAACCCAACACCATCACCAACCCGCAAGGGAACTACACTTTTGCCAATGTTTCTCCCGGCAGATATTTGGTCAGGGAAATCCAGCAACCAGGATGGGTACAGACTACGCCAAATCCAGGCCCGATCGACATCACCGGCAATACCAACGCAGTCGGCGTCAATTTCGGCAACAATTTTCCCACCGGCAGCATCAGCGGCTTCAAGTTCAACGACCTCAACGCTAACGGTATCAACGAACCGACGGAACCGAGAGTTGCCAACTGGCCGATTTACGTTGATTTCAACAACAACGGCAGTTTAGATCCGGGCGAACCTTCGACTTTAACCAACCCCGAAGGTAATTTCTCTTTTATCAATTTGCCTCCAGGAACCTATGTCGTGAGGGAAGTCCCGCAGCCCGGTTTTCAACAAACCACGCCAAATCCGACTCCGATTAGCGTGGGCAACGGCACAAATGCCACTAATCTCAGCTTTGGCAATGTATTGGTGACTGGCACGATCAGCGGTGTGAAATTTAACGATTTTAACGCCAACGGCCGCCTAGATCCTGGGGAACCGCCGATCGCCAATACTCAAATTTACATCGACCTCAACAACAACAGCAGTTTAGATCCGGGTGAAGCGAGTACCTTAAGCGACCTTGAGGGCAATTACAGTTTCCGTAACGTTCCGGTAGGTAGTTATGTTGTCAGGGAAGTTCCGCCCCCCGGTTTTATTCAAACTACTCCGCCTGCGGTGGTTGTTGTCTCGGCAGAGATTCGGGCCAGCAGCATCGATTTGGTAACGGGAGAGGCTGAGGGTAGGGCGGCTAAATCCTGGAAGGGCGACCCGCTGACGGATGCCAACAGCTATACCGGACCCGAACCTGCAGGTAATATGAGGGCCGATAGCTTGCTTTTGAGCCAGGGTCATGATAGCGATCGAATTAGTAAATTTTTGAGTGATGGATTTTTTGCAAATTTAGGCAATATTCCTAACTTTGGGCAACAGAATTTAGGTTTGAATCATAATGCACAAATCGGTAAATTTGTCAATAGAAATGAATTAATTAATGGGGCGATCGCTCACTCGTTTGTGCAGATGGGCGCGAGAGATTTCTCGGTTATGTAGGGTGACACAAAAGTCGATCGCCCCACATCCCAAACCGCAGATAAAAATTAGGAAGAGGTTAAAGGGCGATCGCGTGATACCCTATTGTTGGCAACCTCCAACGCATAGCCAGAGTTCCGGGAAGCCCAAAGCTGGCTTGTATATGAGGAGCAAGATTCAGAGGTAGTATCATACCTGTTTTTAGGAATAATCAGACAATTCCCCAAGTGCGATCGCCCTCGTGGCCAGGTCGCTCAATTCACAGAGGTTCAGTGAATCTTAACGTTGTTCCAGCTCTAAACAGCAAGTGTCCACGGGCAGAAGAACTCAGGGCGCAAATCTTGAAGATATTGCGCTCAAATTGCCACAGCTATTCAAAACCTGATATAATCTCGTGCGACAAAGCTGGAGTAAGCCGGAGGTTAGATGAGGAACCTTTGAGCAACGTAGACGTATGTATGATTGAGTAGCGATCGTCAGTCGCTAGCAGCAGCTAACTGCTGATTGACAAAGTGATACAGTAGCCTGTAGCTTACGTAGATTTAGGTGTGAAGGAAAAGAAAATCATGGCAGAAGAAAGAATAGCTAGTCAGGTACTTCCTGTATTACCCCCAATAGTGCTACCGCCAACCATCAATTTTGGCAACGCTCCTGCGGGTATCCAGGGTACCAAGTTCAATGACCTCAACGGCAACGGCGTTCGAGAACCGGGCGAACCGGGACTGCGCGATGTCCAAATCTTTATTGACACCAATAACAACACCACTGTCGATCCAGGTGAACCCTCGACGCTGACAAACGCCAGCGGAAACTTCGTATTTCCAGGCTTGCTTCCAGGCACCTATACAGTCCGGGAAATCTCGCCACCCAGATTCACCCCGACAACTCCCAACCCAGTCGTCGTCACCCTCGCGGGAACTAATGCCACAGTGTTGTTCGGCAATGCTCCCATCGAGGGCGGTCAGATTATTGGCTGCAAATACCTCGACGTAGACAACGACGGCTTTCGAGACGGGAGTGAACCCCCGATGGAAAACGTCAGAATCTATATCGATGCCAACAACAACGGTCAGCTAGATGCAGGGGAACGCACTACCTTAACCGATAGAAACGGCGAGTTCCGATTCACTGATTTGCCGGCTGGGCAGTACCGGATTCGGGAAGAGCGCGCCAACGGGCCGGGCACTGAACCGTTAGAAAGAGATTTTCCCCAAAGCACCCCCCCCGGTAGCACCCCCCTGCTTGACGTGAACCTCGGCCCTGGCGAAATCTGGGCCTGCGCTCAAGTAGGCAACACTCCCCTGTACGAAATCCCGATCTTCAAATTCCGGGACGACAATGCCAACGGCATACAAGATGGAGGCGAAGTTCCCCTCTCAGGCATCCCGTTCATCCTCGATTTGAACCGGAACGGCAGGACAGACGCGGGCGAACCGCAGGTGTTCACTGGCCCTGATGGTAGGGCTACCTTCAGAGATTTGAAAGCTGGCAGTTACTCGGTATTGGAAACCTTTGAAACATTCATACCCAACCAGCCGCCAATTAACACTACCCAGAACCCGGTAGAAGTTACAGCCCCAGGCGCCCTATCGCGGCAGCAGGGAACACTGCCTTTCATAGTCGCAGATGATAGTGTTCCAGGCGGCCAGCGGATCGTTGCGGCGAACTTCCCGCCCCCCTTCCCGCCGGTCAACCCCGAACCCGCAGTCTTCTTCACCCCGATTTTGGTAAATCCAGGTAGCGGTGCTGTCGGGAATACGCGCCCTAACATCACGGTCTTCAAATACAACGATCAGAACGCTAATGGTCGTTACGAACCGGCCAACACTCTACAGGAAGTGGGCATTCCCGGCATCACGGTGTACCTTGACGCCAACGACAACGGCGCCCTCGACACAGGGGAACAGTCGCTAGTAACTGATGCCAACGGGCGCGGTGCTTTCACCAACCTGGAACCGGGCAATTATGTGGTTCGGGAAGTGCCGCAAGCTGGTTTTAGTCCAACTACTCCGGATCGGGTGCAGTTCAACCTCAGCACTCAAGATGCCAACGTCGTCTTTGGCAACACCCCCAACAGCCGCATCACTGGGTGCAAATTCCAAGACTTGAACGGCAACGGCTACCGAGACGGCTTTGAAACGCCGATCGCAGGAGTCACAATCTTCCTCGACACCAACGGTAACGACGCCCTTGATGACGGAGAAGCAAGTACCGTCAGCGATCAGTTCGGTCGCTGGGAGTTTGGCAATTTGACCCCCGGTATTTACCGAGTCCGGGAAGTGGTTCCTTCCAATTCTTTCCAAACTACTCAACCACTGGACATCGTTCTGGGGGCCAACCAAACGTTTACTTGTGCTTTGGTGGGCAACGGCCAGTTCTTTAACTTGATAGTTCCCAAATTCCGGGACGACAACCGCAACGGCGTGCAAGATCAGGGTGAGCCTCCTTTGGAGGGCATCCCATTCACTTTGGATTTGAACCGGAACGGCCGCTACGATGCTGCTACCGAGCCTCTGGTAAGGAGTGATGCGACTGGTACTGCCCTGTTCACCAATTTAGCTCCGGGCAACTACTCGGTATTGGAAGTTTTCAACGATCCGAATGTTCCCAACCAGTTCCCGATTCCGACAGGGCCTAACCCTGTTACGTTCTCTGTGCCGGGGCCAAATACTTTTGTAACGCCGATCGTGCCGGCGCCAGTACCGACGGAACAAGGAATAGCTATTCGGAGCATCGATCCGCTGACTGGCGACACGGGTGTGATTGATACTCCAGATAGTCTGACTAACGTCAGTGGCTCAGTCGCTCCACAAGTCAGCTTTGACAACTCGATCGTACTTGAGAATGCTGGTGCGGCTAATATTATTGGCAAGAAGTTGGAAGAGGGGGCACAGGCTGCGATCCTACCGTTTTTAGCAGCTCAGCGTGATGAATCATTGTTCGTCGGTGCTCCTGAGCCTACGAATTTGCTGTTTTAATCTTAAGTTAGGTTTCTAGTTCGAGACTCAGCAATTAGCAACTAGCTTCTTTAAAAAGCACGTCAAATGATGTTTTGACGTGCTTTTTGCTGTTTTGACAATAATTAGAGGCTCGCGGGGCGGGTTTATCGATTTCTTTAATTACCGGAAATATTTTTCGTGAAACCCGCCTCTACAACAAATATATCCCGATGCTCGTAGGGGCGCGTTTTACCGACAATCTTTGAGGAAAACTCACAATTTATATAAACCAGCCCGCCACAATCATGGGATCGGCTGACGGGTTTATTTATCTCTTTAATTACTGTCTTTAGTCGTAGAGCGCGATCGGCAAAAAGAGCGATTCCCTAGTGACAGAAAACCTTTATTTATAGAGGTAGAACTTAGAGGAATTTTTTATGCCAACCGAACAGAAGATTAATCCGGCTCAACATCAAGAACAACAACCCGGTATTGAATCCGAGATGACTCCACAACCTCAATCCTTCGCGGAGGGATATCGTGGTAGCGACAAATTGCGCGACAAAGTAGCCTTAATTACCGGCGGAGACAGTGGGATCGGGCGCGCCGTGGCGATCGCCTTTGCCAAGGAAGGCGCTAACGTGGTCATCAGCTATCTTAACGAAGATGATGATGCTAAAAAGACCAAAGAGGCGATCGAACAACAAGGCCAGCGCTGTATGGCGATCGCCGGCGACATCGGCGATGAAAGCGTCTGCCAAAACCTTGTAGAACAAACAGTTAAAGAATTTGGCCATCTCGACATCCTCGTCAACAACGCCGCCGAACAGCATCCCCAAGAAAGCATCGAAAACATCACCGCCGAACAATTAGAGCGCACCTTCCGCACCAACATTTTCTCGATGTTTTATCTCACCAAAGCCGCTCTCAAACACCTCAAAGAAGGAAGTGCAATTATCAACACTACCTCTGTCACCGCTTACAAAGGCAATCAACAATTGTTAGATTACTCCTCCACCAAAGGAGCAATTGTTGCCTTTACTCGCTCCTTGTCTCAAAGTTTAGCTGAGAAAGGAATTCGCGTCAACGGAGTCGCCCCCGGCCCGATTTGGACGCCTCTAATTCCTGCAACTTTCCCTGAAGAAAAAGTGGAAAAATTTGGTGCAGATACGGCCTTGGGACGCGCCGGTCAACCCGATGAAGTTGCCCCCAGCTACGTGTTTTTAGCTTCAAAAGATTCGTCTTACATGACTGGTCAAATTTTGCATCCCAACGGCGGTTCTGTGATTAATGGCTAAAATCTTCTTGCTCCCAATCCTCGTAGGGGCGGGTTTCACCGAAAATCTTTGATGTAATTCATAATCTAAATAAACCCGCCCTCCAAAACTAGGGGAGCGGGTTTATTTAGATTATGAATTTCCCAAAATACAGCATATTCGGTGGTTCATGAAGTACAGTATCCGCCTTAATTGTTGGTACATTGTTATGTAGGGTGCGGATCTGCTCATGTTTAATGAAACTTGCAGATTGACTGGTGGCGACGCACCGATGCTTACGACAAGATTGTGTTTACCGCATATACATGGAATATGCTGTATCTTTCGTGAAACCCGCCCCTACAAATAAATAATATATTTATTTTTTTAACTTGTCTTTCAAAAAACAGTAATCCCGCTACCCACGTAGCGGGATTGATAGGTTGCAGTTTAGCTAGTTTTTAGCTCAGCTAGAGCTACAATTAGCTCGCTGCTAAATTATTTCAGGTTAGCCATTTCTTGCTGCATTGTGCTTTTGGCTGCTTTGAATTGAGTAGCCATTTGTTCCATTTGCGCTTCGCTCAAGTTGCGGCGAATTTGAGCGAACATATCGCTTTCTTCTTCTTTAACGTGCTCCTGAACTGCTGTTTGGAGCTGTTTGATTTGGGCTTTGAAATCAGAAGAACTGGGGTTCATTGACTTAATCTTGGCGAGCATTTGCTTCATTTCTGCTTGCTCGTTGTACAGTTCTTGAGTGTTGCTGTAGTAGCTGCGAATTGCTGGGTAAACAATTTGTTCTTCTGCTTCTGCGTGGACGCTTAAATCTTTGTACAACTGACCGAAGAATTCTTGCAGTTTTTTCGGATCGTCGGTGCTTGCGATTTCCATAAAGAGGGTATCGGCTTTCCGGTGATCCATGGTGAGGATTTCGGTGATGTTCATCTCATCTTTGCTGCGGGTAACTGCACCGCCGATGATGCCGGTCATGGCGGCCATTGCATCTTGCACGCGAGCCCAAACGCCTTGGTCGGGGTCTTTGCCGGTCAGTTCGCGCACGCCTAAAATTTCGAGAACTCCTTTGAGTTGTTCTTGGTGAGCGCGGTTCTCAAAGTTAACTGTATTGAGCGGGGTAATGGCAGCTTCGATGTCGGCGCCGACTACTTGAGCGGCTTTGTGAATTAATAAGCCAGCCATGGTTTGTTTGTGTTTGAGCAGTTCGTGCTGAGCGACTTTTTCAAACATGGTCAGTTCAGAACCTTTCATGAGTTTCTGAACTTCTTCAATCATTTTTGTGCTGGTTTCTTTGGGCTCGGCTTGAATTCCGTATTGAACGATTACGGTTTCTAATACACCCAAGTTTTTGCGATCGTCTTCGAGCATATCCCGGAAGCGCTGGGCTAGTTCGGAGTCGTTACAGGAATTGATGAATAATTGCTCGTTGGCGATCAACAGGTTTTGCAGCGCTTTCATGTCTGCTAATTTAGTTGCGATCGCTTGGCGCTTGGTATCTTCTAAGGTAGCTACCATCTGTCGTTTCTCCTCTCAATGTCTTTAGTGTTCTTACATCTCTTAATTTATTGAAATATTCTGATAACATCCTCTTTCTCCCGACTGATTCATTAATATCCCGCGCAACCTATTGACTTTTGAGCAAAAAAATGGTAATTAATTAAGGCTAAGGTCGTTTTAAAAAAAATCTAAAATTACCCTTAATAACAACTGACAAGGGCCAACTGACAAGGGCCAACTGACAAGGGCCCAGTGACAACTGACTTTTGTATCAATTAATCCCGATCGCATAGCTGTAAAGCGCTACGATAGTTGCAGCCGAAGTTAACTAAAGTTTAAGAATAACTAGCTTGTCTCAACTGCTCACTGCTTTAGAGTTCCCAGCCAATGTCTGGAAGCTCAACAACGGGTTAACGGTCATTCACCAGCGGATTTCGGCCACACCGGTGGTCGCGCTAGACGTATGGGTGAGGGCTGGCGCTACGCTGGAGCCGGATTCTTGGTCGGGAATGGCTCATTTTTTAGAACACATGATATTTAAAGGGACGGATTCGATCGCCCCGGGAGAATTTGACCAGGTAATCGAAAATCGCGGCGGTGTCGCCAATGCAGCTACAAGTCACGACTACGCCCATTTTTTCGTCAACGCTGCGGCCGATTATTTAGCAGAAACAGCGCAGCCGCTGGCAGAATTGCTGCTGCGGGCTTCGATTCCCGATCGGGAATTCGATCGCGAGCGAGATGTGGTGCTAGAAGAAATCCGTCAAGCTCAAGACAATCCCGATTGGCTGGGTTTCCAAGCCATGATGGAAACAGTTTACCAGCGTCATCCCTACAGGCGATCGGTATTGGGCACGGAAGAGTTGCTGATGTCGCGAACTCCCCACGAAATGCGCTGTTTCCATCGATCGCACTATCAGCCGGAAAATATGACTGTGGTGGTAGTCGGGGGAATTGATGAAGAACAGGCTAGGGATGTCACGGGGAAAGCATTCGAGCAGTTTTCCGAGCGGTGGGATTGTCCCAAATTAACCGCAGAAGCGGAACCGCCACTGATAGAAATTCGCCGTCAGGAACTCTGTCTCCCCCGATTGGAACAAGCGCGGCTGATGATGGCCTGGACGGGGCCGGGAGTTGAACAGTTGCAAAGTGCTTGCGGCTTGGATTTGCTGTCGGTGTTGCTCGCAGACGGGCGGACTTCGCGTTTAGTCAGGGAACTGCGGGAAGAATTACAATTGGTAGAGGCGATCGACAGCACTTTCTCGTTGCAACGGGAATCGAGTTTATTTACTATCAGTGCAGTCTTGGAGGCGAAGGATATCGAACAGGTGGAATCTCGGATTTGCGATCGGCTTTGGGAATTGCAGTCTGAGCCGGTTTCCGAGGTAGAATTGCTTCGCTGTAAGCGTTTGCTGTGCAACGATTTTGCTTTCTCGCTCGAAACGCCGGGACAGTTAGCAGGTCTTTACGGATATTACAATACGATCGCCACTGCGGAATTAGCGCTTAGCTATCCCACGAGGATTAAAGCATTTGGGCCCTTAGACCTTCAGCGCCTAGCTCAACAATATCTTTCTCCCCGCCGCTACACGGCTGTGGTGCTAAAACCAATCTAATTGGTAAACGGGTAAAAATACATATATTTTTAGTACCGGAGAGATGTTCGGCATTTGTCCGGGGTTCTTTGTGCTTGTGGCGCACCCTAGGGGATAGAGGTTCGGCGTTTGTCCAGGGTTCTTTGTGCTTGTGGCACACCTTACAGGATAGATGTTGTTACATTTAGATGTTGTGCGTCAGGCCCTGCCCGGTATGACATCATACAAGATGCAAATGGAAAATAGAAAAATGGCAATCAAGTAATTACCAATTACCCATTACCAATTACCCCTTACCCATTTTCAATTACCAATACTTCAGCTACTCTCAGTACAAGTTCCCAACTAAATTAACCATGAAAAATGAAATCCAGCGCACGGTTTTAGACAACGGTATTGTTGTCTTAGCAGCAGAAAATCCAGCAGCAGATATTATTGCAGCTAGGATATTCCTGCGGGCCGGCAGTCGCTACGTGCAGCCGGAACAAGCAGGATTGTGTCACTTGCTGTCGGCGGTAATGACTAAGGGAACCGATCGACTGTCTTCGCTGGAAATTGCCGAGCGTGTAGAATCGGTGGGAGCGAGGTTGAGTGCCGACTCTACTACAGACTATTTTTTAGTGAGTTTGAAGACGGTTTCTGCAGATTTTGAGGAGATTTTGGAGTTGGCGGCGCAATTGACGAGATCGCCCACTTTCCCGGAAGCTGAAGTCGAACTCGAACGCCGCATTGCCATATCAGCAATTCGATCGCAACAAGAACAGCCATTTGCGATCGCCTTCGAGCAATTGCGGCACGCGATGTACCAAGAACACCCCTATGCTTTCTCTCCCTTGGGCACGGAAGCTACTATGTCAAAGCTCACCAGAAACGAGCTCGAACAGTTCCACAAAACCTATTTCCGTCCCGATAATGTAGTGATTTCTGTAGCCGGCCGAATCTCGACAGAAGATGCGATCGCCCTGATCGATCGAACTTTTGGGGACTGGAAAGCGCCTTTAACACCCCTGCCAACTTTAAGCGTCCCCCCCCTGTCACCCTCCCCTCAATCGGTCGTTACCGCGCAAGATACGCAGCAATCAGTGATTATGCTGGGCTACCTCGCACCCTCTGTCAAAAATCCCGACTACGCAGCGATTAAATTGCTGAATACTTATTTGGGTAACGGTTTGTCGAGCCGATTGTTTGTGGAATTGCGGGAAAAGCGGGGCTTGGCTTACGACGTTTCTGCGCTGTACGCGACGCGCTTGGACACGGCTCAGTTTGTCGTGTACATGGGTACGGCGCCGGAAAATACAACTACGGCTTTTGAAGGATTGCGCGCAGAAGTCGATCGACTCGCCAACATCGAACTAAGCGAGGAAGAATTGCAAGCTTGCAAGAATAAAATGCTCGGTCAATATGCTTTAGGAAAACAAACTAATTCGCAAATTGCCCAAGTTTTAGGTTGGTACGAAATTTTGGGATTGGGAATTAAATTTGACCAGCAGTTTCAAGAAGAAATTGCACAGGTGACAGCTTCACAAGCGCGGGATGCTGCTAAGAAATATTTTGTAGAACCGTATATTTCTTTGGTGGGCCCGGAGGCGGCGATTACAGAGTTGGGTGTAGTGGCTGTTTGTTAAGTAGGAAATTGGCGATCGAACTTTTCAAAAGTTCGATCGATGCGATCGCTATTTCTAGGAATGTAAAATGAATGTTTCGCGTTGGGGCGTAAGAGATGAAAATGGGGCATAGGGCATAGGGCATAGGGTAATGGGGCATCGGTAACGGTTTGATCCGTCACACATCGCGTATTCAATCTGATAGACATCTCCCATAATTCTTGTGGAACAGGCAGGATGCCTGTTCAAAACAGGCTTTTTAGGAGATGTCTGATATACTAAAAGAATTGATTGGGCTAAGTTGAGCTATGACCATTGCGATCGACCAACCAATACAACAGAAGCCACTCAGCTTTGACGAGTTTATCGCCCGTTATGGTGGCGATAACCGCTATGAACTGATCGATGGAGAAGTATTCGACTTGGAAGCAACAGGCCCTCATGAGGAGGTTGCAGCCTTCATTACCACAAAAATCTGTGTCCAGATCGATGGAACAGGCTTACCTTGGTTTGTCCTTCAGCGGGGACTATTGCGCCCTTCAAATATTGGTATGACAGCATTTCGACCTGATGTTGCAGTTGTCGATCGAGATGAACTTACCAAAGAACTGTTTTGGTCTGACGAGTCGATCCTGACACTGGGTAGTTCGATTAAATTTGTGGCAGAAGTTGTTAGTAGCAACTGGCAAAATGATTATTCCCGTAAGGTCGAAGACTACGCAGTTTTAGGTATTCCTGAATATTGGATTGCAGACTACGCAGGATTAGGTGGTACTCAACACATTGGGAAGCCCAAACAACCCACCCTCTCTATCTGCACTTTAGTGAATGGGGAATATCAAATTCAGCAGATTCGGGGCAATCAGACCATCGTCTCTCTAACTTTCCCAGATTTAAAACTGACTGCTGAACAGGTGTTGATGGCTGGCAGGTAAAATCACTACAACACGTAGGATATATTAGGATATATTCTTCAGATAAAAATAGGTTTAGCCACAAGGTTTCAGTAGACCGTTCGCGATCAATCTAATTCCTTTGCAACGTAGGGTTATGCTGAGTGCTGAGTTTTATTATTCTCTATATATTGGCGTAAAACGTTATTAATTAAAGTTTTATACTGTGAGTCTTGAGCCTCACACCACTGCTTCACATCTGGATCGAGCGGAACTAAGGATCGCGAATTAAATAACTTACAATTTTAATTGTTATTGTGGGATGGGCTCTTATAGCCCGTCCAAAAAAGACGGGCTATAAGAGCCCATCCCACTTTCAAGAGTGGAAGTTATTTAATTCTCATTCCTTATTATCCGAAGATACCTGCGCTACAACCGAAAAAACCTAGTGAGACTTCAATTGAACCTTTTGTGTTCCCGATCGGTCTAAATTCAAGACAGACCCATCAGGTCTAATTTATATGTACTTAGTAAAGCACTTTCAGATAAAAAAAGAGCTGACTCCCTGGCTTAGCGGACTCCTCGCCGCTTCCCTGCTGGCAGGAGTCGGCTACACAGCTTACAGCCAACTCACAGTCAAATCCAGCAGCGAAACCAGACGCCAGGAAAAAACCGTTGCTGTCGAAAGGGTGAACCTGCCGATTACAATTTCGGCAAACGGCACAATTGTACCCGAACGTTCCGTTAACGTCAGCCCCAAAACTTCAGGAATGCTCAAAAGTTTGCTTGTCAAGGAAGGAGATAGGGTTGAACAAGGGCAGATTCTCGCCTACATGGACGACTCCAACCTTCAGGGGCAACTTACCCAAACTCGCGGACAACTCGCAGCCGCAGAAGCAAACCTGGAAAAATTGGTCAACGGCACTCGAACCCAGGACATTGCCGTGGCTAAGGCAGTGTTAGCAGAACAACAAGCAAGTCTGGAAAAATTGCTCAACGGCAATCGAAGCCAGGATATTGCCGTAGCTGAGGCAGCGTTAGCTGAACAACAAGCAAGTCTGGAAAAATTGCTCAACGGCAATCGAAGCCAGGATATTGCCGTAGCTGAGGCAGCGTTAGCTGAACAACAGGCAAATTTACAAAAATTGCTTAAGGGCAATCGCCCTGAAGACATCGCCCAAGCAGTCGCCCAACTCAGAGATGCCGAATACGCCAAAAACCAAGCAGAGGAAGACTTTCAGAGAAATCAGGAACTCTACAATGCCGGAGCCATTGCTTTGCAAATTGTCAACAACTCCCGCACCGCGCGCGATCGAGCTCAAACGCAAGTCAGACAAGCCGAACAAGCTGTAGCTTTGCTGCAAGCGGGTGCTCGCCCCGAAGAAATCGCTTCAGCGCGGGCTGCTGTCGAGCAAAAACGGCAAGCTTTGACCCTAGCCCGATCGGGCTCACGCCCGGAAGACATCGCTGCGGGGCGGGCCGCTGTGGAGCAAAAACGGCAAGCTTGGGCCCTAGCGCGATCGGGCGCACGCCCGGAAGACATCGCTGCGGGGCAAGCCGCCGTCGAGCAAAAACAGCAAGCTTTGGCCCTGCTAGAAGCTGGTTCCCGCCCCGAAGACATCGCCCAAGCCCGCGCCCAAGTTCTCGCCGCTAGAGGCAGCCTGCAAAGCGTTCAAGCGCTGATCGACGACACTGTGCTACGGGCTCCTTTCACCGGCACTGTCACCCGCAAGTACGCAGATCCGGGCGCTTTTGTGACTCCCACGACGGCAGGTAGTGCGGTTTCTTCGGCGACTTCTTCTTCGATTTTGTCCTTAGCTTCAAAAAATCAATTAGTAGCAAACGTAGCAGAAACTAATATTGCTCAGATTCAGATCGGCCAGGCTGCGTCTATTCAAGCCGATGCTTTTGCGGGAAAGACTTTTGCAGGTAAAATCACTCAAATTTCGCCTCAGTCGATCGTGCAGCAAAATGTGACAAGTTTTGAGGTAAAAGCGGCAATTATTAATGATGATAAACAAATGCTGCGATCGGGCATGAATGTGAATGTTGAGTTTAAGGCTGGTGAACTCAAAAATGTTTTGGTAGTTCCGACTGCGGCAATTGTCCGCCAACAAAGGGAAACGGGGGTTTATGTTCCCGGTGGAGAAGATGGTAAACCTGCTTTTATGCCGATTAAGACTGGTATGACGGTGGATGACAAGACGGAAGTGCGATCGGGTTTGAAAGGAAATGAAAAAGTGCTGCTTAGTTTACCCCCCGGATTGCGGCCTCGATCCCAAAATCCATCGTCGGGTGGAATTCCAGGTTTGCAACCGGGTGGGGGAAGGCGCTTGCGTTAGTAGTCAGTCCGCGCAGTAGGGGCTAGTTGGTTCGTCGCAGAGTCCGCTAGTTCGTCGCAGAGTCCGCCAGGGATTGAAATCCCTGTCTCATAGCGAAAGTCCTCTGAAAGAGGACTGAAGAGTTAGTTGATGTAGATCGGTTTTAGACGAATTTTCAGTCGGTTTCAACCGACTTTAGCTATGAGACGGGGGTTTCAACCCCCGGCGGATCGTGCCACAAATCATATCGTTTCCGGCTGCATCATCAGACGAATTTTCAGTCGGTTTCAACCGACTTTAACTATGAGACGGGGGTTTCAATCCCCGGCGGTTTGTGCCATAAATCATATGGTTTCCGGTTGCATCGTCAGGTGATAAATTAGGGGCCAATTTAGGCAGAATCCTTAGAAGTTGCCACCAAATAACAAATAACTAATAACTAATAACATGAAATTACAGACTCGCCCCCGCACCAACAAAATCTCTAATGTTCAAATCGCGTTGATGGCGACAGAGGCGCTGTGGAATAATAAGTTGCGTACCAGTTTAACTATGCTGGGGGTAATTATTGGGATATCTTCGGTAATTGCTATTACTTCGGTGGGACAGGGAGTACAAAAATCAACTGAAGAACAGTTAAAGGCTTTGGGTACAAATGTGCTGTTGGTTTTATCCGGCGCTTCGCGATCGGGCGGTGTCAGTCAGGGAAGCGGTTCTGCTACTACCCTGACTTGGGATGACGCTAGGGCGATCGGCAAACAAGCTCCTGCTGTTAAGGCGATTTCGGCTTATTTGCAGCGCCAAGTGCAAGTCGTTTATGGCGGACAAAATTCATTTACTTCGATTTTGGGAACGGATTTAAACTATCCAGATGTGAAGAACATTCAACCCCAAGAAGGACGGTTTTTTAACGAGGATGAATTGAATGCTGCTGAGCCAGTAGTTGTCCTCGGTTCTAAGGTGCGGGACGAACTTTTTGGAGCCGGAGTTAATGCGCTATCCTCTGATATTCGCATTCAGGGAAACCGCTACAAGGTCATTGGAGTGATGGAAAGCAAGGGGTCTGTAGGGGGAACCGATCAGGACGATCGAGTGTATATTCCCCTCAAAAATATGTCTTCGCGGATTGTGGGGAGAAATTCTTTAGCGGGGATTGCAATATCGGGTTTTTGGTTGGAAACTGCCGACGAAGCGGATTTGGCGGATGCTCAATTTCAAGTGGAAAATATCATGCGCTTGCGCCACAATATTTATCCGCCACAACCGGATGATTTTAGAGTTGTAAATCAAGCTGAGATAGTTAATACTTTCAGCAATGTGATAGGTTTATTTACGGTGATGGTGGGTTCGATCGCCGGAATTTCTTTGGTGGTTGGCGGCATCGGTATTGCTAATATTATGTTGGTGTCTGTTGTGGAACGGACTAAGGAAATCGGGATTCGCAAAGCCGTAGGCGCTACTAATGCAGCAATTCTCATTCAATTTATGGCGGAATCTATTTTAGTTTCCACGGTGGGGGGAACGGCGGGTATTGGGTTGGGAGTTGCGATCGCCTTTGGGGCCTCGACAGCATTCAAATTTCCGTTTGTGGTTTCTGTATGGTCGATCGCGGCTGGTTTTGGGCTATCCTTTACTGTAGGCTTATTGGCTGGAGTGTTACCGGCTCGGAATGCGGCTCGCTTAGATCCGATCGCAGCTTTGCGGAATGATTGAACTTAGTGAGGTTCGCTCCAGTGAAATTGAACACTCTTGGACGCACGAGTGCTCTGAAACCGGGTTTGATGGACGATCGGACTTCGTTGTCGGCCACAGATTCGCTAACGAGACTTAGACAAAAGTCACGTCCAAAATGGCTGCAAACAGCGACAGGTAAAGGGTTTGAGGTTGAATTGGGTACAGTCCAGAACTGGCAAGGGTTTGGGATCTGACCAAAAATTTCTTCATGTGGTACCCGCCACGTGATTTATCTCGCGCAAATCAATCCCAAATCGAAAATCGAAAATCACTTATTGCCCCCGCATTTATCTCGCGCAAGTAAATCTAAAATCTAAAATCTAAAATCTAAAATCGATTGACGGAGCCGAAAACTCTTTCCCTTACCTAGAGTGCGTTTCAGCTAGTTTAGGGGATAGAAAATTTCTAAGTCCCATTAGAAATAATATACGCCAATTCAAATATAATAACAAAAACCCCTTATCCAACACGCAATTTCCATGTTAGAAGCATTGGTATTGGCAACAGTATTTTGCGGATTTTTTGGTATCATCTTTAAAAAGAACCTGCTCATGAAAATCGTCTGTATGGATGTCATGAGTACAGGGGTTATCGCCTATTACGTGGTGGTGGCATCGCGAGAAGGCTTGCTGACACCAATTATTTCAAAGGGGAAAAATGTTGTCGCTTACGCCGATCCGGTTCCCCAGGCGGTGATCTTAACGGCGATCGTGATCGGCTTTTCGATTCAGGCTTTAATGCTGGTAAGTGTGATGAAGCTGGCACGAGATAATCCGACATTAGAAAGTAACGAAATCGAGATGAATAATACCCCATGAATACCCTGACGCTAGCCTGGATTGGACTCCCGTTTTTTGTCGGGTTTAGTATTTATTTGATTCCGAAGTTTGCCAAGTATCTGGCAATATTCGGAGCGCTCGCGTCCGCTGCCTATGCGTTCCAGCTTTTTGCTATGCCGTCAGCGGTGACGCTGCAGTTACTGGATAATTTCAGTGTCACGTTGTTAGTCGATCGCTTGAGCGGCTATTTCATCTTAACCAATGCCTTAGTCACGGCAGCGGTGATTATCTACTGTTGGCCCACAGAGAAGACGGCATTTTTTTATGCACAAATTCTGATGGTACACGGCAGCCTGAATGCGGCCTTTGCCTCTAGTGACTTTATCAGTTTATATGTGGGGTTAGAGGTCAGCGGGATTGCGGCGTTTCTCTTGATTGCCTATCCTCGCACCGATCGCTCGATTTGGGTAGCTTTGCGCTATCTATTTATTAGCAACACGGCAATGCTGTTTTATCTAGTCGGTGCCGTGCTGGTTTATAAGGCAAGTAATTCGTTTAGTTTTGCCGGCTTGGGTGCAGCGCCCCCAGAGGCGACAGCTCTGATCTTTATGGCACTCTTGGTTAAGGGAGGTGTGTTTGTATCGGGGCTATGGCTACCGCTAACTCACTCGGAATCAGAAACGCCAGTGTCGGCTTTGCTGTCAGGGATTGTGGTTAAAGCGGGGGTATATCCCCTCGTGCGGTGCGCGCTGATGGTGGAGGAGGTGGCACCCATCGTCCAAATTTTCGGAGTGGGGGCGGCGTTGATGGGCGTCTTCTATGGCCTCTTTGAAAAGGATACCAAGCGGCTGCTGGCGTTCAGCACGGTTTCGCAGTTAGGTTGGATTCTCGTAGCCCCGGAAGCGGCAGGCTTTTATGCCCTCGCCCACGGCTTGGTCAAATCGGCGCTATTCCTGATTGCGGGCTCTTTACCCAGCCGCGACTTTAAGGTATTGCGACAAAAGCAGATTAATACTAAGCTCTGGATTGCCTTAGTCGTGGGTAGCCTTTCGATCTCAGGCTTTCCTTTTTTGGTTGGCTTTGGGGCAAAGATGTTGACTTTGAAGAATTTGACACCCCCTTATGCGATCGCCATGAATGTGGCAGCAGTAGGAACTGCTATCCTATTTGCTAAATTCATCTTTCTGCCCCGTGGTGGAGAAGCAAAATCAAAACCCGGTTTTTGGCCTGCAGTGTTGCTGTTGCTAGGTGGGCTGATTGCAGCCAATGCTTTTGATGTTCAGGCTTATACGCTGGAAAATATGCTTAAGGCGATAGCCATCATCGGTGTTGGTTGGTTAGCCTATTTTCTAATTTTTCAACGCACGGCAATCAAACTGCCACGTATGCTTGAACAATTCGATCATTTGGTCGGTTTTATGAGCTTGATTTCGCTCCTACTATTCTGGATGGCATTACCACAATGATTGGACAGCTAATATTAAGACTGACGATCTGGTTTCTACTTACTGCCGATTTTAGTTTGGCAAATATTGCGATCGGCATCATCATTGCTTTCCTGTTGCCGCGCAGCTACACACCCCCGGAACCTTTGAGGGAATGGTTGGGGGTGTTTGGTAAAATCTTCATGGCGATTCCGATAGCTTATATAGAAGCTTTTGAACTCATCTTCCGTCCCCACAGACACGAAGATGTGATCATGGAAAAAGTGCCAAACCATCGATCGCCCTTGCTGATATTCCTAGATGTCTTCGTGATCACTTTTACTCCCAAGACGATTGTTGTGAAATATCACGAAGAGGGTTTTTACGAAGTACACCGAGTGCGGCGGACTTCGAGTAATTAGCTGAAGTTTTTTCGGAATTATTTAACCGCAGAGAACTCAGAGAAGGCAGAGAAGGGAGAAATAAATAAGTAGAACGGCGATAAAATAGGTAAGTATGTCCGCAGTTAGTAAAAGTGCTCTATCGCAGGGGTTACGATACTTTACATTTTCTGACATATCCGAGTTTATTTACACGCTCGATATTGGATAATTCTCAAGAATCTGTAGGGGCGGGTTCACCAATAGCTTTAAAGATTGCAGACAGGTTAAATAAACCCGCCCCGACCCGCGAAACAGCCCGTCAAGAACAGGCAGGAACCCTGTTCCACAATGATGGCAGAGGTCTATTAAGTTGCACTATTCTCAAGAGTTTCTTGTGGGGTGTAAGGGGTTGGGGACGCGAGCCCGCCCCAATATTAAGTAAGAAAAATCAGGAGTACACACAATTGAACAACTTGAACAACTTGATTCTAATTGCGATGATTTTGGCTCTGCTCATACCCATGTATGAGGTATGGAAAGATCATGATATCTGGCAGACAATGTTGGCGTTTGCCAGTATTTCGACCAAGGCGGCAATCATCGCTCTCGTCATATCCGTCTGGCGCGATGATTGGATGATCGGTGTGGTGGCGGCGATTATCCTCAGTGTGGGTAATGCTGGCTTGATGTTGTTGGCACAAATAATCAAACGTATCAGTGAAGCATGATCGTAATAGATGTATTGAGCTATACCTGCATCGGTATAGGGATTTTTTTCTGGTTTTGGGGTACTTCTTACCTACTTGGGAAGCGATCGGTTTTATATAAACTGCACAGTCTTTCGGTAGCAGATACGCTGGGTTCGATCGCGATAGTCGTCGGATTGCTGCTGCAAATACCCAGTAAATGGCCCCTGCTGATTCTGGCGATCATTTGCTTAGCAACCTGGAACACAATGCTGGGATATGTGTTGGCCTATTGTTCCAAAACAGGGACTAACTATGAACGATAATAGCTACATTTATGTCCTCGTCGCTCTGCTACCCTTAGCTGCTGGTATGGTGGTATTTCAGGTCAATCCATACCACGCATTGCTGCTGCGGGGGGTATTGGGAGCGATCGCCGCCTTGGTGTATACAATTCTAGGGGCGGGAGATGTGGGCTTGACCGAAGCCTTGATGGGTACTCTACTCGCGATTACACTTTATGCAGTGACGGTGCGTTCATCCTTCGTGCTGCGTCTGGGTGTAATCGAAGAGGGGACAGAGGGCGAGGCTATACCAAACGACAAAACCGCAGGTGATTTTAAGCAACTGATAGATGACATCCGCACAGTTTTTGAGAAACGCCATATGCGCCTGGAACTCGTTCCCTATGCGAGTGCACAGGCATTGCAGCGGGCGCTGAGGGAAAAAGAAGTTCATGCAGCTTGTGCGCCACAAAGCCAATTGGAACACAGCGGCGAAGCGCAACTTTATAACACCGCAACCAGAGTTCGGCGTGTCTACGACATCATGCAAACCGAACTTTCATCACCGGGGACAACCCTAACCTATGTAAATACACCTGACGCAGAGGACAAGCATTGATGAAGTGGGTTTACTTTTTATCCGGGATAGCGCTGTTTATCAAAATGCTGCTAATCGCCAATCCCACAATGGAGTTATCGCAGCAAAGTTCGATCGTCGAATTGGTTGTTCAAGATAGTGGAGTATCCAATGCGGTTTCCGGTATCATTTTGCGAAATCGGCTGTACGACACGATCTTTGAAGTCGTAGTATTTACGATCGCCATCTTGGGTGCAAGTTTTATGCTAGCCAATGAACAGCCGTCCTGCGCCATATATCAGTTTACCGATCAACCATCGATTATTTTGGCGCGATTGGGAGCGACGATTGCCGCGTTGGTGGGTGTCGAACTAGCAATTCGCGGCCATTTAAGTCCAGGCGGTGGTTTTGCAGCGGGTGTAGCGGGGGGAACTGCGATCGGCTTGGTGGCGATTACCTCATCACCGCAGTGGATGCAAGAAATCTACAAGCAGTGGCACGCCGCGACTTTGGAGAAGGTTTCGGTACTTGTTTTCATTGTATTGTCCGTTATCACTCTGTCAGGATATGAGTTACCCCACGGAGAGTTAGGCACACTTTTCAGCGGTGGCATTCTCCCCTTGCTTAATATCCTGGTTGCAGTCAAAGTCGCATTAGGATCGTGGGCGGTGCTTTTGGTGTTTATTCGCTATCGCGGATTGCTATGAAAAATGTTCCGATCTCAAATCCATTGGCATCGAAATTATTCATCTCTCTCAATCTCTGACTACGAATTTCTTGAGGGTACAAGCCCCCGGATTTATCCGTGGAATCAATCCACAATCGAAAATCGAAAATCCTCAAGCCCCCGCATTTATCTCGCGCAAGTCAATCGAAAATCTAAAATCTAAAATCTAAAATCTAAAATCGATTGACTCTGTGTCCTCCGTCTTCTCTGCCGTTTAATCATTCAGCCTTATAAACGATATTTTACGTTTATAAGGCTGAGGCACGAGTAGTCAGAAACCGGGTTCTTTGCGAAATCAAAAACCCGGTTTCTTTGCTTTTGATAAGTAATTCCTGTGTACTCATCTGCGTTTATCTGCGTGCATCAGCGGTTAAAAAATCCAAATTTACGAGAGATCCGCTTACACTAAACCAGCTTGAAAAATCTGATTTGCTGTGAGGTTCAAATCAGGAAAAGTTTGCGACACAATGCGATCGTTCTCTCGAAACTTGAGGACTTGATATTCACCATCAACCAAGTTACACACAGAAATTGTCGGTTGTTTGGGATTGCCAATAAAATTGCGTCCACCCAACGCAGCATAATCCACAATCCAATATTCAGGGATACCCATCTCCTCATAATCAGCATATTTCAAATAGTAATCATCGCGCCAATTACTTGACACAACCTCAATTACCAACGGTATCGATGCACCAAAACTGAGGATAGATTGTTTTTGCCACAAAGTTTCTTGTGCCAAATTTGCGCGATTCAGCACCAACACATCGGGGAAATAACCAGAATCTTTTTCAGGAGGTCTAACTATCACTTGGTTGGGGATACTGTAGGGCAATCCCAGACGATCGATTGCAACGGAAACTTTGATTGTAAGAAAGCCTTTAACTTCCTCATGTTCGCCTACTGGTTGTGCCATCTCAACAATATCTCCATTATGCAGTTCGTAGCGTACCGCCGAGTTTTCAGGCAGCCACTCCACAAATTCCTCGAAGTTTACGAGTTTGGGTAAAGCTTGAGTCATAGGTTTTCAGAATTACCGATAATAGAAATTATATCTCTATCCATCTGCGTTTATCTGCGTGCATCAGCGGTTACAAATTCCAACTCTGCCAGCCTTGCTAGATTCAGACAATTTAAAATGCTGGATTTAATCGGGCGCTTTTCATCCCAAAATACGAGTGCTGAATAAAAGTTAATTGCCGTCGGTGAATTCAAAAGCTCAAAAGTTTGACGTGCAACTCTCTCGCTGTCAAAGCTGAGAAAGTAAACAGTATCATCGAAAATTGCAGGTTTATTAGCTATTTCACCGATTAACCTAAAATCCAATTTTTTATAAAGCCCGCAAATCGCAATTTTCCAAGGTTGGAAGCTATAATCGCCTACTCCAAAAATCGAAAAGCGAGGGTTATTTTGGTAAATTTTGCTTTTGCGATTATCTAGATATTGCCCGCACTTCTCTAGATAACGTCCGGTTTTAGGGGCTATAGTTTTGATATTTTCGGTTGATTCACCGATAAATTTTTGAGTAACTAAGATATATCGATCTGTAGCATTAATGCGATTTTGAGCAACATCCGATCCTTTAAGTAGCGGAAATAGATAAGTTTCCTCAAGCTCGACAGATTCCCCAAATCCATTGACAAACAAATTATCAATTTTCCGAAACTCCATCACATTCGAGCAGTCATGCTTGACGCCCGATCGCCATTTCGTTCCTGAATTTACAGCATATAAATTACTCAAATTATTGAAAGAATCTATATCTTTAACCAGGAGATTGTTGTGATATCCGATTCGGTGAGAATCTGAACTTTCTAAACTGCTAAATACATCGCAGAAGTAGTTTTGTGAACTTAAGTCAAACTTGCAGTATAACAAACAGGCATCCACATTTGCACCAAAATACTTTTTAGCATCTATTGTGTAAGTTGCACAGCTAGCGAGATTCAGTTTTTTTGAATTAATGTAACTCAATAACTTTCTAGCAGTAGAAGTTTTGCAAAGCATTGCCAGATCCGCATTGCGATTTTGCAGCCATTGCACCGTCTGGATCAACATCCATTCTGAGATATCGAAGTTACTCTTACCTGTGAGTGCATCTAAGCCAGTGTGCTTTTGAAAATTACTTTTTTTCGGCAAGTTTTCACTGCCAATAGTTCCTTGTTGTGAGTTGGTTACCCAAGGAAAGTTGCCAAGTACCAGCACGCTATGATTAAATTGGTTGATTAATGATGTCCAGTCAAACTCAAAAAAATCTCCGTGCTTAACCTCACATCTTTCATCCTCTAACAATTCATGCTTAGCTATTAATTCTCTTAAATAACTTTGATTGATTTCAACCCCGATAATCTTGCTGGCAGATGGAAACGAATTTGCAGCAGCTTTAATGAAATTACCTATCCCGCAAGTTGGCTCAATGATGACTTTGGGGTTAACATCAAGTTCTATCAATTTCCGACACACCATCTCGGCTAATTCCAGCGGTGTCTGAAAATCCCCATATTCTAGTTTGGTTTTGCGATCGTTGGAACTCATCGGTTAGATTTATAAACTCTTAATTACAACTTACTATTGAAGAAATAACTTAGTTCCGACCACATTTCGCCATTACTCCAAAACAAAAATTTACCGGGATAGCTAAACCTATCAGCTAAACCCACAGCAATATATTCCTTATAAACGGGATGTAATTTATATTCCAAGGATCTAATTTTAGTTACGAGTATCGTATCGATAAAACAAAGTCTACTGATAAGTTCTATGTAAAACTCTTCTGTTTTTCCCCAATCATCTAATTCCTCTATATCTGAAGTTCCTAAAGATGTTTGAACGAAATAAACTAAATTATTATAATATTTTAATAAATTTATTTCATCATGATGACCATCTCGAAGTCTTTTTATTATCTCCTTTAGTTGATCTATTTTTGCAAGCAGCAGATTAATTTCCTCATCCCCATTTTCAATTTCCAAAATCTTAATTTTTTCCTCAAGAAGTGCAACTTTATTTCTCTCGTCCTTAAGCTGTAGCTCTAAACTTATTTTGGCTTTTTCTAGCTCTCTGGCATTCTCTTCTAGTTGCTTAACTTTTGTTTCTAATTGACGTGAATTGGAGTTTAAGGAATTTAACTCATAAACCTTTCTTTCTAGCTGTAGCTCTAAACTTATTTTGGCTTTTTCTAGCTCTCTGGCATTCTCTTCTAGTTGCTTAACTTTTGTTTCTAA
>NZ_JAUBTG010000005.1:234359-239555 GCF_036702395.1 Microcoleus sp. D3_18_C2
TTGAGGTGAATTGGAGTTTAATGAATTTAACTCATAAAGCTTTCTTTCTAATTGTATTTTTTCTTGCTCTAGCTGGTTATTATCTATCTCTAAAGGTTGAATTCGGTCTAGTGTTCGTCTTAGTTCTGACTCTAAAGAGTTTTTGCTAGCTCGGAGTTGTAGATTATCTTGCGTCAATCTAGTATTATTATCTTTAACTTGATTTAACTCTCTTCTCAGAACGTCTCTTTCTTGCTGTAAATCCGTATTGGTTTTAATGAGTGATTGATTTTGGGCTATGACTTCATTAAGCTGTCTAGTAACCTCTTTAACTTTCTCGATTAAAAATTCCCACGTTATAAACTCTATATCTTGACTACTGAGAGAACCACCCAATTCTTGAATAAGAACTTTTTTATGAGCTTCTAGTTCTTCAATTTTTTGTTCAAAGTAAATATTTTCAATACGAAGATTTGTTGAAATTTTCCTTACTTCATCTCTTTCGCTCTCAACGCTTGCTAACTGTTGTTGTAGCTTGTGAACCGTCTGCTTCAAAGAATTGTTCTCAGTAGTAGCTGCCTTGAGTTCTGCCTCTGTTTGCTTAAATCTTGCAAGGATTTGAACTATAAAGGCGGTAAATAGGTTATTTCCTTGTTGTAACTGCTTGTTTATTTGCCTAAGCTCAACTGTCTGTGCTTTGAGCTGGTTATCATTCGGTTTGTTCTTACCCCTGCGAAGTTGCAGGTAAATTATTACGATACTTAGTAAAGCTATTAAACCCGCAGTTTCGTAAACCATACGAATAATTTTGTGAAAATTGCGTTTTTGGACATCGGTTCCCAGGCAGAGCCTAGCAAGCCGTTAATTTAAAAAACAGAGGGCGAGTTTCGCATAAAACTCAACTTTTAAAGTCCAATTTTATGCTCTAAACCCGCCCTCGCAAAACTCCCTTAATAAGCGTCTTGCAATTCGTAGAAATCAGGGGAAATGTAATCTTTCCGCAGCGGCCAGCCTACCCAATCTTCGTTCATCAAAATCCGTTTCAGATTCGGATGTCCTTCATAGACAATGCCGTACATATCGTAGGATTCCCGCTCTTGAAAGTCGGCTGCTTTCCAAATCCAGTAGACTGATGGCACTCTAGGATCTTCGCGGGGAATGAATACTTTGACGCGGACTTCTTCGGGGTGAGAAGCATTATCTGTCAGCTTAGCCAAGTGGTAAACGCTGACTAAATCTTCTCCCGGCCCTTGGTCGTAGGCGCACTGGCACTGCATATAATTAAACCCGTAGGCATACAGTGCTGTTGACATCGGAATTAGGAATTCTCGATCGACCTTTAATATCTCCACGCCCAAATTATCGGCCGCTAAAGCTTCGTGTTCAAAGCCATTCTGAGTCAACCACTGAGAAACCTTCCCGGCTTCAACAATTGAGGTTTCTGTCTCAGCCACGGTTTACCTCCTGTTTTTGTCCTGCAAGCAAAGCCGGTGGTACTGGCATTCCCATTGCTTCTGTCAATTCCTTCGGTGGCGCCATCCGGCCAGGAACTGACAAATATTTGCCATCCAAAATGTCGTCTACTACTTTCATCTTGTGGGGTCTGGTGTAGTAGCGGTGGGTGGGGAGCAAGTTGCCGCGTTCTTGCATAGAATCGTTGGCGATTTTTTTCCGCAGTTTGATAATTGCGTCAATAATCGCTTCTGGGCGGGGGGGACAGCCGGGGATGTACACGTCTACGGGAATCAGTTTGTCAACGCCTCTGACTGCTGTGGGGGAGTCTACGCTGAACATTCCGCCGGTGATGGTGCAGGCGCCCATCGCGATCACGTATTTGGGTTCGGGCATTTGTTCGTACAGCCGCACCAAGATGGGGGCGTACTTCATGGTGATGGTGCCGGCGGTGATTAGCAGGTCGGCTTGTCGCGGACTCGATCGCGGTACTAAGCCGAATCTGTCGAAGTCAAAGCGCGATCCGATCAAAGCTGCAAATTCGATGAAGCAGCAAGCGGTACCGTAAAGCAGGGGCCACAGGCTCGAAAGTCTAGCCCAATTGTAGAGGTCATCAACCGTAGTTAGGATGACATTCTCTGATAATTCCGATGTGACTTCAGGGCGAATAGCGGGATTGACGATTAGAGGTTTTTGTGATTTGTCAGAACTTAAGACCATTCCAAGGCTCCTTTGCGCCATGCATAGACAAGAGCAATAACGAGGATCGTGATAAAAAACAAGGCTTCGATGAAAGCCAACAGTCCTAGCTGGTTGAAAGCAACCGCCCAAGGATAGAGGAAGACGGTCTCTACGTCGAAGATGACGAAGACTAAGGCGAACATATAATATCGGATGTTGAACTGAATCCAGGCTCCGCCGATCGGCTCGACGCCGGATTCGTAGGTAGTGCGTCGGTCGTAGGGACGACTTTTGGGCCGCAGTACCTTAGACGCCGTGAGGGCGAGGATAGGGACTAGGCTGGAAATTAACAGGAAGCCTAAGAAATACTCGTAGCCGCTGAGTGCAAACACGATGAATAATTACTGCCTAGGTGAAAGGGTTCTGTAACTTGTCTGTTACATTATATAGATTTTGGGTAGCTAAAATTACGAGTTAGTTGAGATTAATCCTCCATCTTCTGCAATAATTTTTAATGTATATTTTAATATTGTAACTGCCTGTGGAAGACGGGCGGCTGCCTGTGGACGCTAAGTAAGACCATCCTCGACTTAAGTGTCGAACACCCAAGTGGTGTCCCTAACGTGGCATCGGCGGTTGAGACGGGAAACCTCGAAGACGAATAAGACCGTCCTCATATGAGTTTTAGTTGGAAGCCCCAACTCGAACGAAGTTTAGTTGAGGTACTTCACGATTAGCTGACCCATAATTTTGGATTTATGAGCGATCGAGCCACGGAGACTAATACCCTCGATCGGCACGAGTGCCGAGCCTGCGGCTACGTCTACAATCCTAAAAAAGGCGATCCTAAAAATGCAATTGCCCCTGGCACTGCTTTTACAGATGTCACCCCGACTTGGGTGTGTCCCGTTTGCGGGGCGCGCAAATCGATGTTTCAAAATCTCGGTCAGATGGAAGGGGTATCGGGATTTAAGGCAAATCAGCGCTACGGTGTCGGTGTCAACGGCATGACCGAAGGTCAGAAAAGTTTGCTGATTTTTGGCGGCTTGGTCGTTGGTTTCTTGTTGTTACTTAGTATGTATGGTTTGCAGTAAAACGATTGTGAGATTTTGGCAACGAATTGTAATGTTATTGGCCGCTGCGCTCATCTGTACGAGTTGCAGCACCATCGGTTCTGTGAGTTACAACCCCTGGCAAGTGATTTCCTTGCCGACGTCCGCTAATTTGCAGGATATTGCCTTTACGGGCAATCCTCAGCACGGCTGGGTTGTGGGTTCTGAGGCGACTCTGCTCGAAACGCTGGACGGCGGTACTAGCTGGAAGTCTATAGCACTGGATATCGACGATCCGAGGTCGCGTTTTGCGTCGGTGAGTTTTTCCGGTTCCGAAGGCTGGATTGTCGGCCAGCCTTCAGTTTTGCTCCACACGAACGATGAGGGCAAGTCTTGGACGCGGATTGCTTTGAGCTCTCAGTTGCCCGGTTCTCCGAGTACGATCGCAGCTTTGGGCCCGAATTCCGCCGAGATGACGACCGATGTCGGGGCGATTTACCGGACTTCCGACGGCGGCAAAAATTGGAAAGCTGTTGTGCAGGATTCTTTTGGGGTAGTTCGCAATATCAACCGTTCTGAAGACGGGCAGTATGTTGCAGTTTCCTCGAAGGGCAATTTCTACTCGGTGTGGAAACCCGGACAAGAAGCTTGGGAACCTCACAACCGCAATAGTTCTCGCCGCCTGCAAAATATGGGCTTTACCAAGGACGGGCGTTTGTGGATGCTTGCCCGCGGCGGTCAGATTCAGTTTAGCGACCCGTCCAATCCTGAAGGTTGGGGAAAACCGTTTTTTCCCGATCGCAAGGCGAGTTGGGGTTTGCTGGACATGGCTTACCGGACTGATAATGAAGTTTGGGTAGCCGGCGGCGGAGGCAATTTGCTGTGCAGTTTGGACGGCGGGAAAACTTGGCTAAAAGACCGCGAAGTTGAAGATGTTCCGGCTAATTTTTACAGGATTGTCTTTATGGGCCCCGATCGCGGATTTGTGATCGGCGCGAGCGGTACTCTACTTAAATATCAAGGTTCAGCGCAAGCTGCTTGATAGTAGAATAGTAAGAGAGATTGTCTGTCAATTTGTTGTTGAAAGGAGGATTCTAAATGGCTGGTACAACTGGAGAACGTCCGTTTGGGGACATTATTACAAGTATCCGTTATTGGGTAATTCACAGCATCACCATTCCGGCTTTGTTTATTGCTGGATGGCTGTTTGTGCAAACGGGTTTGGCTTACGATGCTTTCGGAACTCCTCGCCCTAACCAATATTTCACACCGCAGCGGGAAGAAGTGCCGATTATCTCGGATCGCTTTGAAGCTAAGAAACAAGTAGATCAGTTCATTGCCAAGTAATTTAACAAGGATTTGGAAAAATGACGAGTAGAACCCCCAATAATGAGCCAATTTCGTATCCGATTTTTACGGTGCGCTGGTTGGCCGTTCATACTTTAGGTGTCCCAACAATTTTCTTTTTGGGCGCGATCGCAGCAATGCAATTTATTCAACGATAGGAGTTTACAATGCCTGAGCGCGTTCCTAATCCCAACGAGCAGCCTGTTGAGTTAAACCGGACTTCTTTGTATTTGGGTTTGTTACTGATTTTTGTTTTGGGTATTTTGTTCTCCAGTTATTTCTTTAATTAACTGGTGTCTGAGTTGGCTTTCGATAGTTCCATCGAATTTGTTGAGCTGTAAATTAGTGAGGTGATGGCTATGTTTAGTGAAAGTGGCAGAATTCCTTTGTGGCTGGTAGCTACTGTTGCAGGCCTCGGTGTTCTCACCATTGTGAGTCTTTTCTTCTACGGTGCTTATGCCGGTTTGGGTTCTTCGATGTAAGTAGAATCAAGCTGATTTTCGGCTGTTAACCCCCCTTTTTCAAGGGGGGTTTTAATTATGCGAATTGTGTTGGTAAATCTGGTATAGCCTTTCTCAGGAATGAAAATTAAATAACTTCCACAAGTTTGTGGGATGGGCGTCCCGCCCGTCCAAAAAGGACGGGCGGGACGCCCATCCCACAATAACAATTAAAATTGTAAGTT